>CAZHBJ010000029.1:0-28161 GCA_964530445.1 uncultured Ignavibacteriaceae bacterium | reverse complement strand
TTAATTTCTTATTTATATTTTGTCTAAATAAGCAAATCATTTTTACTATTAGATTAATTAAAAATCTAAAAATTAATTCGAGGAATAATTCAAAATTATAATGATTGAAAAGAGGAACCGCGCATTAATATTAATGACATTTTATTTTATAATTTTTATCAATATAAATATAAATGCTCAAAGCATTTGGAGTAGAGTACGTTTATCAGGCAGCTGGTACGGGCTTAGAACAGATTTAACAAATAAAGGTATTGACTTAAATGCAGTATATACCGGAGATGTTTTTTCAGATTTGTCAGGCGGCATAGAAAGACAAACTGTTTATCTTGATAATATCGACTTAAAATTAAATTTAAATACGGAAAAATTATTTAACTGGTCCGGTGGAACAATTTTTATTTACGGCTTAGGCAACCAGGGGAAAAACCCGAGTAAATATATTGGCGATGTTCAAACAGTAGACAACATTGCCGCCCATAGTACATGGAAACTTTATGAAGCCTGGATTCAGCAATCATTTTTGAAAAATAGATTATCCTTATTAGCCGGGTTATACAATTTAAATTCTGAATTCCAGGTTATTGAATCAGCAAAACTATTTCTAAATTCTTCACATGGTATCGGTAAAGCATTTTCACAAACCGGAAGAAACGGTCCGTCAATTTTTCCCACAACAACTTTAGCCTTTAGAATCAAATTCGAATTGTCTAATAATTTTCTTGTGCAAAGCGCGGTATTTAACGGCACTTCGGGTGATCCGTCCAATCCGAGTGGAACAAAAATAACTTTTCCAAATCATGACGGAATTTTATCTGTCACCGAATTGCAATACTTAATAAAAAACCAGATCGAGAATGAAAATAATTTAACAGGAAAATTCACAGCAGGTTTATGGCTATACTCCGCTAAATTTCCGGAGGTTGGTACAACATATTCAGATAATAAAATTCTTAACGGAAATTTAGGATTCTACTTAATGGGTGAGTATAAAATATTTGGCGATGGCGGAATAAATGATAAAGGGCTTAATGTCTTTTCCAGGCTAGGATTCAGCCATTCAAAAATAAACAGGTTTGTTTCATATTTAGGATTTGGAGTTGAGTACAACGGTTTGTTTACCGGAAGAAACCGGGATCAGCTTGGACTTGCATTTGCCGGAATTTATAACGGTAGAGAGTACATTTCTTTACAAGAAAAGAATAATATTAAAACAGCAGGTTCAGAATTGAATATTGAGCTGACTTATCTTTACAATGTTTGTCCGTGGCTGAGTCTGCAGCCTGATTTTCAATATGTTATTCATCCCGATACAAATCCTCTAATCAAAAATGCTTTAGCGGCAGGTTTAAGATGTGTTATTAATTTTTGAGGAAATTAACACAAGTTGTCTGCTTAAGATTGAAAACTTTTAAAACAGTTTAAGATATAAGTTTTAGTTATCATTAACACCGGGATTAAGAGGTTGTGTGAGAATTAAGGATTTGTCATGCTGAACCTGCCCATCCGGCAAGGGGGGCTTGATTCAGCATCTGTTTTCGTGCTAAAAACACATAATTAGATTCCGGGTCTAGCCCGGAATGACAGTTTTCACACAGTCTCTTATAGAAAGTAGTAACTGCAGCCATAAATTTTACCCCGCATTATAATCAATATATTTTTATATCCTGCAAATACAAAAAGAAAAGTATCTTATCTTTTCCACCGACCTCAAATAAATTCCGTTAATAAATTTTGTGGAATGAAGCGATGAAGATAAAATTTGTTTGAGCCCGATTCCTATCGGGCGAGTTATTTTATCTTAGCGAAATGGAACAAAATTTTAGGAATTTATTTGCAGTCTTGATTTTTTGGTACTTTTGCATCAAGGCAAAAGTACTTATAAAAAAAAAGTTTTTGTATCCCATTCCCGGCTTAAGATATTCCCGGTTACGCCGTAGGCGAACAGGCAAGTTTAATACGTGTTATTAATTTTTGACGATAATTAATATTAAAAGTTTGGGATATGTTTCGGATAATTTTCACTTTTATGTTTACCTAAAACTTTTAATACAGGATTATTTATTCGCAATCTTGCATTTTCGACATAAAATCCGACACTTCCCTTTTCATATTGATCATCAGCTAATGTTAATAAGATATAACCATCCATTGAAAACTCCAGATACTGATCATAAGCAATTAAGGAAAATGAATGCGGACCATCATTCGGAATATAATTTGCAACTTGAAGCTGCTTATATTCAAAAGCTTCTTCAATTTTACCATTCGGTCTTTTTCCCCAAGCTCTCAATTGAACAATTCCTTTGAAGAAATCTAAGCTGAGATAATATCCATCCCCATCCTTATCAGTGCGGAACACCAAACCGTATTTGCCTCTGCCTTCTATATTAAATTCTCCGTTCAGAATAAAATTCTTATAAACTCCTTTAAATAAAAAAGCTTCGAAACCGCTTGCACAGTCAATTATACAATTGGACTTTTTAATTTCAGATGAAGCATTCGAATTTTTATATAAAGTTTTTAATGGAGTAATTTTAGAAAATTTCATTGAATTGGAAGCAAGATTATCAAAGCCATTAAAAGTTTTTAATCGCAGTTCACCATTTCCATCGACAACCAATTCTTTTGGCGGTGCCATCAGGTGCCTGCCTTTTGTAGTTCTTCCTTTAAAAAAGAAATTCCAAACCAAATATTTCCCATCCTCTTTTGAGATTCTTGCTGCATAATTTCCTTGGGGAAGTAGAACATTGTCGGCAAAATTTTGATATGGACCTTTAAATTTATCAGCCCACCAATAATGCACTTTAACATCCTCACGGATAGAGCCGATTAAGTAATAGCGGTTATTCATTTTTAGTAAATTCGGTACTTCAACATCATCATAATGCATAGGCTGAAACAAAGGCGGAAGAAACTTATAATTATTTTCTTTAGTCTCTTCAACTAGCGCAACACACCCTCTTCGTATTACCGGACCTTTATTAACTCTTGCCGCGGCTAAAAGGAAAATCTTTCCATCTTTATTATAGCAAAAAGGATCTCTAAAACTCACCCAATGTCTTCCTTGATTTAAATTGCTTTCATAAATTGAACCTTTTACGGTAACCGGGTACGAATTTGAATCACTTTTTTCCCAGTTATAAAGGTCATCACTTAAAGCCAGTCCGATTCTTTGAATTCTGCTTCGGTCTTTCATACAAAGCCCTGTATAGAACATTCTCCAAGATCCCGGCTTATATGGATTAGGTGAAACATGCATTGTCCAGAGCATATCATCATCCCATGCCGGCGGATCACTTATAAATACGGCATTCTTCACTCTTTTCCATTTAAAACCGTCTTTACTAACTGCATGCGCTATGTAAGCGTGGTTCGGTAATGTAAGATGAAAAAGATGATACAATCCGTAATGTTTTATTACATTAACATCCCCAATTTCAAAGTCTCTAAAACCATAACCGGAATACATAATAATTCTTTTTTTGTTACTAATTTATTTGATTAAAATTTATAATTAAGACTGTTCGTTCGAATAAAGAAGAGAAGGAACAAATTATAAACCGGGACTGGCCTGCATAATTCCGCCGTCCACAAAATAAGTAGTTGCAGTTACATAACTAGATTCATCAGACGCAAGCCAAGCAACCATTGAAGCTATTTCATCAGGCTGAGCCAATCGACCAATCGGGATAAACGAATTCAACTTTTTTAATTTTTCAGGATCAGACATAGTTGATTTATTTATTGGTGTGGCTACCGCTCCGGGACCAACTCCGACTACATTAATTCCATACTCTGCTAATTCAACACCGGCAGTTCTCGTAAGCATTCTCATTCCGCCTTTAGAACAGCAGTAAGGTGTATTACCCGGCATCGGCCAATCTTCATGAACAGATGAAATATTTATAATGCGGCCTCCCTTGCCTTGTTTAATCATTTGTTTAGAGGCAATTTGAGTCCCAAAGAATGCGCTCTTTAAATTTACGTTCATAACCTTATCAAATTGTTCTTCTGTTGAATTTAAAACAGACGTTCTGGTTTCAATCCCGGCATTATTTACCAAAACATCTACTTTTCCAAAAGCTTTAACGGTTTCATCAACAAGCTTTTGCAAATCCGATATTTTACTAACATCAGCATCAATCATTATGGCTTTATCGCCCATACTTATTATTTCTTTTTCCAGTTCCTCCGCTGATTCTTCATTTACCACATAATCTATTGTTATTGATGCTCCGTTCTTTGCCAGGGCTAAAGCTATTGATCTTCCAATTCCGCTGTTTGCGCCTGTAACAACAGCAACTTTATTAGTCAGCTTCATAAATAAACTCCTTGTCTATAATATAAAATCCAAGTTTTGATTTTTATAATGATTAGTCATATTCCGTTTTATTATTAATATAAAACTAAACTATCTTCAAATTTGTGATGAGCATTGAATATAATGTTAAATGGGTATAAATATTTATAAGATTAACTTTCGTTAATTAAGCGGAAGATTTAGCTTATATTTTTAATTGATTAAGGAGTTGCAAAATAATTAATTTTGAAAAGACTATTATCCCCAATTTTGAATTTCAATAAAATTACCTTCCGGATCTTTTGCATATACTACTGTAAGTCTGCCTATGCCTTCAAAATATTTTTGTTCTATTGATCCCAATTTGGAGCCGCCGTTTCGTAGTATTTTATTTAATATACATTCAACATCATCAACATGAAAAGCAATATGTCCGAATCCTATTTGATTAATGGAATTGTTTTCATTTAAGTTTTCAGGATTATATTGAAATATTTCAAGCGTCGGCCCTTCATCAAATCCCGGTAATTTCAGATGTACTCCGTCGATTGAAACATTTTTTATATCCGTTAAATTTTCTATCCACTTTCCCGATAAATGGCGCTCAGGTAAGACAGGTTCGCAGCCGAAAACATCGATATAGAATCTGGAAAGTTTTTTCCAATCCTTAGCAATAATATTTGTATGAACGTATTTAGTTGACATCTTCCTATTTAATTAATTGAAGCTTTTCCAGTTCTTCACTTATAAAATTAACTTCATCCTTACTTAATTTAACATCCGCAGCTTTTGCATTTTCTTCCGCCTGTTTTGGGTTACGGGCACCAACAAGTGCAATGGTTATCCCGGGCTGCTCCAATGTCCAGCGAATAACCAACTGACCAAAAGTAATTTTTTTATCATTTGCTAAAGACTTTATTTCTTCAAGGAATGCATTGGTTCTTTTGATATTTTCATCTCTAAAATAGTGCAGTCCTCTTCTATGATCTCCACTGGCAAATTGATATCCGGGTCTCATTTTACCGGTAAGCAAACCAAGCTGCAGCGGACTATATGCAAGAATAGATTTTTGATTCTTTATTGCATAAGGTACTAAATCATCTTCAATATTTCGCCTAACCATACTGTACGGCACCTGATTGGATACCAGTGAAATATAATTTTCAGCTTCTTCCATTTGAGATACATTATAATTACACACGCCTGCAAAACGTACTTTGCCGTCTTTTATTAATTGATTGACGGCCTCCATAGTTTCCTGTATTGGAGTTGTGGGATCTGCCCAATGTATTTGATAAAGATCGATATAATCGGTTCCGAGTCTGCGCAGGCTTTCTTCACATTCGCTAATTACACTTTCTTTAGATGCGTATTTATGCATCTCAATAGGTTTCCCGTTATTATCGATACTTTTAAAGTAAAATTCTCCTGATTTAGTATCCCATCGCAGGCCGTATTTAGTTAATATTTGAACCTTATCCCGAGGAATATTTTTTATTGCTTCGCCTACAATTTCCTCGCTTGTTCCCTGTCCGTAAGCAGGGGCTGTATCAATAGATGTGACACCTGAATTGTATGCGACTTTAATTGCATTTACTGCTTCGGTTCGTTCCGTTCCTCCCCACATCCATCCTCCCGCAGCCCAGGCACCAAATGTAACTGCAGAAATATTTAAATCCGAGCTGCCTAATTTTCTAAATTCCATAAATTTCACCTCAAATTTTTAGTTATTAGCTAAAAATAAATTTACGATTTTTTTTTACAAAATTATCAACCATTCAGCAAAATAACGAATTGGAATATAATGAATGTAATTACTTGGAATTAAATTTAGGAAGAATCACAACACTGAGTTAAAAGCTTATATTCGGATTTAAAGTAATGTTTAATGTTCGAAACCAAATAAAAAACAAAATCATATACTTACGTTAATGCCTGCTGCAAAAATCGACCATGTTATTTCCGGACCAAAGAAATCCGAATACTTGGAATTGAAATAGCTATTAAGCTTATATTCAAAAATTAAATTTACCTTCCGTGTTAAAGGATGTGATAAACCTATTCCAATCCCGCAGCCCCATAAATTTTCTTTAACTATTTGTTTTGAACTTCTGTCTGCATAGTATGATAATACTTCCCCTGTCGTGGGATCAATTTCTTTCAGGTTTCTATAATAATTATAAGTTAGATACGAATAGCCTAATTCTGCATTAATAAATGCTGTAAAAATTTTGTTTTCATGAAAGTTTATCTTGGCACCTACAAATATCGGTATAAGATTATGATTATCTTCAGAATAGGAAGTAAAAGTTGTTTCATGTTGAATGGGGGACCATTCTTGTAAAATTTTAACTTTATTTTTATCCCAAGAAGAATATCCTGAATAAAAGTACAGATTTATTGTTTTATTTAATGGATAAGTAATTTGGACAGAACCAATCAGGCCTTTATATGTATGAGTAGGTGAAATAATACCGCCTGTGAATTGTAATGATGTTTTGGTTTGCGAAAAGATACAGATAACTGTCAACAAAAATATAATCGAAGTGAGTTTTAGAGCTTTCATTTTAACCTCTTTTATTTTTATGGAAAACAGTATAAAGGTCTTATCGGCTCTCCTTTTTCAAACTATACCCCGTATTAATTCTTTCAAGAGGTTGATTTATCTTAAAAAGAAAATATTTATAACTTTAAAAAGTTAAAAACATTACTAAAAAAATCAAATGAATAAATTTTTCTCTTACATTTAAATATGAGGACCTAATTATCTGGAAAAAGATTTGGAATACCTTGCTATAAAATAAGAACCTAAAACAAAAGCAGCAGCCGTAATTTGAGCGAAGATACATTGTAAATTCGGAAAAACAGAGAACCACGTACCAAGCCATCCGGGAATTGAAATACCTGCAGGAGTAACCGGCAGCCAGTTCGCCTGCTGCATTTCCTGAACGCTTTCCCCTACCATTACAAGCAGCACTATTCCGAGCAGAACTCCTGTAAGCACAAGCATTTTTTTGTACGGCAGGTGTTTATGAAGTATGAATGTAAGCACCGCAACGATAGATGTAAGTACTATTCCAATACCTGCACCTATAAGGACAATATGTCCGCCATCCCTAAGTCTTAGTTGTTGTAAAAACAGAACAACTTCAAATCCTTCGCGATAAATAGCAGTAAAGCCAAGCAGAATAAACCCGCGCAGCATTTTAAATGACTTATCATCGGAAGTTTGCAATATATTTCTGCCTCTTTTAGTGTGGTTGGTTATCCAACCCGTCCAATAAATTTTATGGAAAAACCAATTCATAACAATTAGCAAAACAATAATAGCAAGAAGTCCCGTTGCGGCTTGAATATCAAGTTCGGGTAAATTTATATTCGAAAGTACTTCAACAACTATGAACCAAGTTGCTGCTGTTGCGGTTAAACCCAGACCTGCACCAAGTGAAATACCTTTGCTATAATTTTTAGGCTGCTTACGCGTAACCGTAGCTGTAATTGCCGAAAGGACAAGAATTGCTTCCAGCCCTTCACGAAAAACAAGTATTCCGCTGCTTAAAACCGCAGCAAACGAACTTAAATTTCCCGCCATAGGATCCGGAACTCCGGCGAAAGCCAAGCCCTGCCAAACGATTACTCCGGCAATAAAAAGTACACCTAAGCCTATAATTAAATATTTTAATATTGCTTTTGTTCTCAGATCTTGCTCCTTTTTATTTTTATTAGCAAAACAACATGTTATCAGGAAATTCCACGCCCCTATTCTTATTTAGATTAAATATAAATAGGAACTCTTAAAATAGCAAATGTTGAAATTAATAAACAGATTATACTTATTTGTTTGATTACTCTTTCGAGGATTTAATTATTATAAAACGGAAGTGATTGAATTTTATTAATGAAGTGGTTGTCTTTTCTTTAATTTATGTGAAATGCGTAGGAATACAATGCCTAATATGATAAAGACAATAGTTATAACAGAAAAGATTTCTACATCGGTAAAAAATAAGCCGCGCCCCCATCGCATCCTTTCTAAAAAAGACGTTACGGAATAAAAACCGGAAATAAGCGCCGTCAACAAAAAGATAAAGCCGAAAATATTTAACAATGCAGAAAGATATTTTTTCATACAATAAAAATAATTAAGTAACTAATCAACCGCTCAATTATTTTTGCATTCTTACAAACTCTATTTGTACAAAAACATTAATTACAAAATTTATTCTTTATTATAAAATATAAATTTCAAATCCGCCGAACCTTCCTATTATTATTTCATAGTTAAAAACACCGTTGCAAAATTTACCTGCCCGAAATTCTTTTGAGTAATGATACTAATATACAAATCAGTTATTTTATTCTTTTTCAGGAACGATTAGTTAATCTATTTTAAGAAACCTATCAATGTGTAATAAAATGAAGCTGCAAAAGGGATTAATTTTCAGCAATTCTTTTGTGTCTATATACCGGAATCCTTAAGCTGCAGACGAGTGCGTGATTCTTTTTGTGCTTTCTCCATCTCATTCCAAATTAATGCACCTGCACCTAAAACCGCCGAATTTATTTCGGGCAGAGCTGACTTAAGGATTTTTACTTTATTTTTAAAGTTTCCCGATATGTTCTCTTCCATATAACGTTTCGTCGGTTCGATAAGTAAATGATCCGCCAAGGCTAATCCGCCAAATAAAATAATTGCCTCCGGACTGGTGTATGCAACTGAATCTGCAAGTACCGTTCCCAAAACTTTACCGGTATAATCGAATGCTTCTATCGCAATTTTATCACCTCGCATGGCAGCATCATATTTCATTTTAGATGTAATATCCTTTTGATTAATATTGTGAAGTTCACTCTCGGTATTTGAATCTCTTAGTAAATCGAAAACAGTTTTTCTTATACCTCCGGCGGATACATAGGTCTCAAGACAACCTTTTCGACCGCATGAACATTCTCTACCGCTGTGATTATATATAGTATGACCAATTTCCGCTGCTAAACCGTCTGCTCCGTATACCAATTCTCCGTTTACTACAATCCCGCTGCCGAGACCGGTGCCTAATGTAATAACAATAAAATTATTCATACCTTTTTGCAGCACCGAATTTCATTTCTCCGATTGCGGCAGCATTAGCATCATTTGTTAAAACAACCGGTAAATTAAAATACTCTTTTATCAGTGCTGTAATATTTACAACTCCCCAATTCAAATTTGACGGATATTCCACCGTACCCTTAAAATAATTTGCATTTGATGCACATATTCCAATTCCTTTTATTAGGAATTTTTCACTCATACTTAGGTACGAACTTTCAATAACAGTATGTATTCGAGAAACTAATTTTTCTGCAGGTTCATTTGTGTTTGTAGGAATTGAAAATTCTGCGCAGCAATTACCGTTTTTACCAACAAATCCAAGTGCTGTATTTGTATCTCCAATATCTACCTATTACAACTTCTATTTTACTACTCATTTAAATTTTACTTTCCAATCATTTCTTAATTAATAATTTTCTTTACATATACGTATTATCGAATTACTTCCTTCCATCCTATAGCCGTGAGGTTTTTATAGATAACAATAATAGAGATTATTCCCGCAATCAAATAAATTACGGCAGATTTATAGTCTCCAAATATTAATTTCCCGGTACCGAATAAAATGGAATAAACAAGTACAACACCGAACAGCCAGTTCAGGAACATTCTAAAGAACCCGGAATCACTTTCAACCTCCGGCAGCTTATCGGATATTTTTTTCCATAATATTCCGCCGGGATGAACTATCCGGTAAAATGAGAACAATACTTTTTCATCAGTTGGTTTTGTTATAAAAGTGGTAATAATCCACACCAGTGTTGTACCGGAAACCAGATAGTAAAGCGAAATTGGAAATGCAACATGGTACATCATAATAAACGGCAAAATTATAAAAGGGGTAATTAAAGCCGATATCTCCGACCATGCATTTATCCGCCACCAGAACCATCTTAAAATTAAGACCAAGCCAATTCCGGCTCCGGTTTCCAATATAAATTCCCACGCTCCCGATATACTGTGAATGAATAATGAAACAATAATAGATGCTATCATTAAAAGTATTGTTAATATTCTGGAAGCTTTAACATAATGCTTTTCATCTTTTCCAGGTTTCATAAAACGCCGGTAAAAATCATTCAATACATACGAGCTTCCCCAGTTTAACTGAGTTGCAATCGTACTCATATATGCTGCAAAAAATGCAGCCACAAGAAGACCTTTTAAACCGGCCGGTAAAAAATCGTTCATCGCATAAATGTATCCCATACGTTTTGCGTCTGGGCCTAAATGCGGATATAGAATTAATGTACTCAAACCGACCAGTATCCACGGCCAAGGCCTAATTCCGTAATGAGCAATTTGAAAAAATAATGTAGCAAATAATGAATGTTTTTCATCCTTTGCAGACATCATTCTCTGAGCAATGTATCCTCCACCTCCGGGTTCCGCTCCCGGGTACCACGATGCCCACCATTGAATTCCTATATAAGCTAAAAAAGCAGCAACCGTAAGTGCAAAAGCGCCTCCTGCAGATGTTACGCTGGAAATATTCGGGAAAAAGTTAAATATAAAGTGGGGAAGTTTTTGCTGCATACCGGAAATTCCGCCAACCTTAGAAGAATTTACAACAACCACAGCTAAAATTATTGTCCCTCCCATAGCCATTACAAACTGAAATGCATCAGTCACAACTACACCCCAAAGTCCTGACAGTGCCGAATAAAATGCAACCAAAACCATACATGCAAATACATAAATCATAACTTGAGAAGCAGGAATTCCGAACATTCCGATGAGTATGGATTCCATAGCAACATTAACCCATCCCATAATTATAATGTTCATAAATATGCCTAGATACAGAGCTCTAAACCCTCTTAGAAATTTAGCGGGTTTACCTGAATATCGAATTTCCGCAAATTCCACTTCTGTCATTATTCCGGCTCTCCGCCACAATTTAGCAAAGAAGAAGACAGTCAATAATCCGCCGAATGCAAAATTCCACCAAAGCCAGTTTCCGGCAATACCGTTTTTTGCAACAAGTTCTGTAACGGCTAAAGGAGTATCTGCAGCAAAAGTAGTTGCTACCATTGAAAGCCCCGCAAGGTACCATGGAAGATTTCTGCCGGAAAGGAAGAATTCGTCTGTATTTTTACCGGCACGTTTAGAATAATAGAGAGCAATCCCTATTGAAAAAATGAAATATGCAAGAATTATTAGATAATCGACAAGATGCAATCTTACCTCACTTTCAATTTGTTAACTTAAATCTTTTTGTAATATCACTATCTTTTTTTTAACACTAACCACAATAATTTTCATTTTGTAAATATTATATTTTACCAGCTTGTTCAACTAACTTCTTAATAGGCAATACTACTTTAAGTTTAACCTGTCCCATCGGTTTATCGGCATTCTTTAATTGAATTAAACTTTTTTTCATCCAATCAAAGTCTGCTGATTTATTATTCATTAAATAATTCAACGCCTGAAGTCCGATTGAAGAAATATCAGACAATTCTTTTGATAACGGAGCAATCTCATCCAGAATAGGAGATTTTTTAATTGTCTCTTCCAGTTGAGTATCATTGTCTCTCCAAAGAATTAATTTTTGTTTTATTTGATTTGCCGATTGCCCGTCATCTAATTTTCCCGAAAGAAAATCATCCACAGAGTAATTAAAATTTCTAGCAGTTTCAGGATCAGGAACCGCAGCATCCACAACTCTTGTTAACGGTGCATATGATGTATAATCCGGTCTTTGTTTATTACGATTGTAGTTTTGCACAGGTTCAACAACGCTTATAAAAACCGACAGCGCTTTTGTATTATAACTGTTAGCTAATCTCCTAAACATAGCTTCCCTGTTCTTTATTTGAGTTAGTCCGAGGTCTTCCAACTCTAATGAAATTACATCCAAACGCCTGTACATATCTTTAACATTTTTTACATTTTTAGGAGACCAGAACCTTTCGGCAATAGCCGCAGTTCTCGGCCATATTCTCGAATCAATTGTTTCCGGCGAAACAAACTCAGACCACATAGTAGCTTCACCACCAATAATTAATTTTTTCTGCTGATCGGTTAAATGAAGACTATCGGGTACAGGATCAACTAAGTAATGCTTTTCAGCGGACCTGCATAAATCAATATAATAACCTTTGGAAAGTATAACCTGGTATCCTTCCGAAGCTGATTGCTCCAAAGACCTCGCTCCTCTCCATGATTGGATTACAATATTCTTCGGCATACCGGGCTGCAATATTTCTTCCCATCCTACCATTTTTTTATGATACTTTGCGAGAATCCCCAGAAGTTTCTTATTGAAATATGCCTGAAGTGCATAGTCATTTGGAATTTTATTTGCTCTCATGAACGTCTGAATTTTAGGATTCGCATTCCATTGCTTGCCGTTGTTTTCATCGCCTCCGATATGCATATATTCATCAGGAAAAAGACTGCACATCTCTTTAAAAAATTTATCCAGAAACGCATAAGTCTTGGGATTGGAAGGATCAAAAGTAGGATCAAATATCCCCCACTTTCTTTCAATAGTATATGGCCCCGGTGCGCTTGCATACCGGGGGTAGCCTGCAAACCAGCTTGTAGAATGTCCGGGTAAATCAAATTCCGGGACCACCCTGATGCCTCTATCATTAGCATATTTTATAATGTCTCTTATTTGTGCTTGAGTAAAAAATTTTCCGTCCGAACCCATACCCGTAAGCTTAGGAAAGGTTTTGCATTCGATTCTAAATCCCTGATCATCACTTAAATGCAAATGCAATACATTTAATTTGACTGCGGCCATACCATCGATATTTCTTTTAATTACATTTACAGGCATAAAGTGCCGGCATACATCAATCATTAAACCCCGCCACGGAAACCTGGGATAATCTTGGATCTTAACGCACGGAAAATAATACCCGCTGCTGTCTGCATTCAGCAACTGTAAAAAAGTCTCAATGCCTCTTAACGCACCGATATCTGTTTCTGCATTAAGTTCAATTTTATTATCAGATACGGACAAATTATATGACTCATCTTCATACAGCTTAACTTTACCGGGACGTTTAATATTTATGATCATTAAAGGATTGTCTACTTTAAGTTCCGGAACTATATAATCTTGATGGAAAAAAATACCGGTTCTTCCGGAAAGCCTTCTTAACATTCTACTTGCAGCGTGGTATAATCTAATAGCAGGTTTACCTTGCACGGCAACTGTAAAAGCAGTATCAAGGTAAAATCTTCCCTGGGTTAATTCAACTTTAACGGGTAACGGCATAAGATTAAGCTTATCGGCATCCTTTTGAGGATAAATGCTCATACATAAAAAAAGGATTAACAGAAATGTTAACGCTGTTTTTTTCCGTTTCATATAATTTACTCTTTTTATTTTCCGGCTGTTAATAAATTTTCGAGGCTGATTGACTATCAAGATATAATACGGCATTATCATGTTTTCGTAATATGGTAGCGGGACAATCAGAATTTATCTTCCCATATAAAGTTTTGTACACTGCAGTTTTTTTTGTTGATCCCGGAACAACGGTAAATAAATATTTTGCGGAAAACATTGCCGGTATGGTTAAAGTAATCGCTTCTTTCGGAACTTCATTAATAAAGGTAAAGCATCCGTCGTTAACTTGCTGCTGTCTTGAGACATCATCGAGCTTGACAATTTTTACAGTCTTCGTATCGTTAAAATCGGCAAAAGCCGGATCGTTAAAAGCTATATGACCGTTTTCACCAATCCCCAAACAAACAATATCAATGGGGGCTTCATTAAGCAGTTCGGAATATCTTTTACATTCTCCGTTGGGATTTTCAGATTGTGAATTAATATAATTTACTTTTTTAAAGTTTACTTTATCGAATATTCTTTTTTTAAGAAAATTTCCGAATTTTTGCTCGGCATTATTATTCAAACCGATATATTCGTCCATGTGAAATGCCGTAACCCTGCTCCAATTTATTCCTTTTGCGGATGCAAGCTCTGAAAGAAATTCATTTTGAGAAGGTGCTGCTGCAAATACAATTCTAACATTCAGTTGCATCGAAGTTAAAACTTTTAATTTTTCGCTTACTGCCAGTGCAGCTTGTCTGCCCATTGAGAGCCGGTCGGGATAAATTTCTACTTTTAGTTTGTCTACTTTAAAAAGACTAATTGCATTCTTAACTATCATTATTACTTGCTAAAATAAATAATAAAATTTACTTGAAAATTTGTTTTTGCTATACGGTTATTGAAAGATTAATTTAATCCGCTTTATTTTTTAAAACGTTTTAAAAAGCCATTACTCCGAATTCATTTAAGAAGAATCATCTTTTTACTTAAGGAATTAAATCCCGAATTCAGAGTATAGATATAAACTCCCGAAGGTAAATTATCCGCTTTAAAATTCATTTGATAAGTACCTGCATTTAATTTTTTATTTAAAAGAATCTTTACAGCTCTTCCCAGCATATCATAAATTATTAATGTAGTATTTGCCCGTTTTGTAATAGTGAATGAAATGTGAGTATCCGGATTAAAAGGATTCGGATAGTTTTGAGATAATTGAAAAGCTTTTGCATATTTAAAATTACCATTATTGATATATGAAGTATTCACAACAATAGTATCTTTTATATCGGCGGAATTTCCTACCGAATCAACAGCATGAAGGAGGAATAAATATTTTGCATTATTAGAAAATAAAGAATCAGGATAAAAAGAGATATAATTAGCCGAATCCTTTTTCCAGGTACCTGTTACTGTTGAATTACCGTTTGTAATATTTGTTACTGTCGAATTCGACATTGTGTTTTCTTCATTTACGCCAGTTCCGCAAATATCAACTACATGAAATTGGAAAGAGGGTTTATTATTATCCGGAAAAAATTTGCTGTCAATTAATTCAGGCGGTGTAATATCTAAGCCATTACTGCCCCATTTGGGGAAAGTTTTATAATAATCATAATGATGAATTGCGATGCCCGCATAACCGGAATAGCTTTTAAAATATTTATCAACTTTATACAAAGCATCTTCCATATTCCCCCACCCTTCTTCATAAAAAGTTGAAGTTGAAGGGTTTACACTTTGTGTTTCAACACCGACAATAACTCTTTTGCCAATCTGGCTTGCGTATAAAACTTCATAGCCTCCGTCGCTTATTATTCTAGAGGATGTATCAACATAATCCATAATGGCAACATAATCTACAATGTTCATTAATTGCTGAAGATAATAGATCCCGGACTTATTATTCAGCCATCCGGTTGTACTATCGTACCAGCGTGGAATACAAACACCGAAGTAAGTTCCATCATTTAAAGAGTCAACTTTGGCCTGGCAATATGTTAATAATTCCATAAAACCGTTCCAAATAGTTTCCCGTGTTGAAGGATCACTCCAGCCTGAGTTAAGATACGGTTCAACATCAAACTGAATTCCATCAAACCTTTCGGAAGAATCAGCCGCTTCAGCATTAAATTTTACAACAGCATCAAGCCGCTGTTCACCTACACTTATATTTGTAGTTGCCCAGGTTTTATCACCGTCAAGATATTCAACTTTTAAATTTCTAGAATGTGCATCTTTTAAAAATGCATGCACTTTTGCTCTTTGTGCGGAATCGCCGCTTACGTAACCATGAAGAGACATAAAAACCAATGTTATTGACCGAGGAAAGTTTTTTATTGCATTCGGATCGGTCTTTCCAGGAGGATTTGCGCAAAAATCATAAAATGAGGATCTCGTAGACGGATAATCAATAATACTTGACGAACTGCCCCATACCCACATAGCCCGGACATTACTTTGAGACATTGCTAACCCGGGCAACAATATTAAAATAAATAATACTAATTTTAATTTTTTCAAATTAATTTTTCCTAACCTTTCTAACATAAATTTATAATTGATATCCTTTGACGAAAACTTTATCAATGTTTAGTTCATAACCGGAACTCATTTTATTAATATCTGCGATAATAATATCCGCGCTTTTCCCGGTTTCAAGGCTGCCTGTAAAATTATCTACAGGCAGTCCGGTGGCGGAACCTTGCGGTTCATAAATTCCTAAAATTTTTGCAGGATTTCTGCTGCAAAGATAAGATGTCTTAATAAGAGCCTCTTCAAAACTTAGCGGATTATGCATACTGTGCCAGACACCTTCTATAGGCATTGTTAGCCATGTTAAAACATTTGAAAAAGCAGAATCCATAGTAAGCATACTTCCGAAAAGCGCATATTCTCTATCTACTATTTGAAGATACTCTCCGTTCGGACTGACGACGCCGTCTACCCCCAGTACATGAAATTCTTTAAGATTTTTAAAAGCTGCAGCAAACATGCTGTCGGTTATTGCAATAACTTTGTCAAATCCTTTTCGCTTAATTGTATCCATTACATAAGATTTATCCACATGATATCCGTCTACAATTATTTCGACAAACATTCCGTTAGATCTTAAAACATTTTCAACCGCACCGCCGCCATCCAGCGATTTACTTGAGGAACCGGTAGGTCCATTTAGAAAATGAACCGCCAGGCTTAACCCGTTTTTTATTGCTTTATCATATTGAAAACCGATAGCACCGGTATGCCCGGCAGCGCATACGATATTCTTTTTAGAAAGATAGCTAATCAATTCAAATGCGGAATCACCCCATTCAGGTACTACATTAACAACTTTAATTAAACCGCCTGCCGAAGTTTGAAGATCATTAAATAACTCTATAGAAGGTTCGTTAAAATAATCCGGATTATGGGCGCCCCGGTAATCGATAAGCTTCATAAAAGTTCCTTCTACAAATAAACCGCCGAGCACCTCTTTCCATGGTGATTGGATATGATCATTCTTATATTTTTCCACATATTGAAAAACTTGTTTTAGTTGTTCAATAGGAGATGCAAGACTTGTAAGCACAGCTCTGGTTACACCGGTCTTAGCATACTCTTTTAATGCATTATCCAAACCATGTAAATAAGTATCTTCATCCGAAATAAAATTACCGTTTTTAAGATCATAAACACCGTTTGTTAAGTCGAACCCTGCTATCCCGTTAGTATGCACATCAACAAAGCCGGGCAGTATATATTTGCCTTCGGCATCTACAACACGATAAAGATCTGCATTGCCGGTATCTTTACCAATTTTTTCTATTACGCCATTTTCAATTATAATATCAACGGACTTCAATTCTTCGGGAAGAAGTACCTTTCCATTAATAATTTTTATCTTCTTATTCATAAGTTTCAGCTTTCAAATCAACATTATTTAATTTGAACGAACAATTTATTTATACGCTCTTTTTCTTCAGAAGTTTGTTTACTTATGAAGCCGTCCAGGAAGAAAACGCCGAAGGATACCAAAAGTTCCAAACCCGTATAAAGTGCAAAAGGAGTTTCGGTTCCGGTAATTAAAGCATACCCGTACTTTACAACAATAAAAGTAATAAATCCCAATGCCCACGACATGATGGCACCGCGCCAGGTAGCTTTTTTATAAACCATTCCGAATAACAACGGGACTGAAACCGGACCTAAAATTGCAGCATACCATTCAACCATAGCATTAAAAGCTCCGTGCAAATTAATTGTAATTAATGCCGCCCCTATAGTTAAAACACCAAGCACTATAGTCGATATCATTCCAACTTTTAATAAAAGCTTATCTCCCGCATTTTTATTTATTGTTCTTTGAAAAATATCTTTCGTAAAAACACTTGCAAGAGAATTAAGATCAGCACTGATCATAGACATTGTTGCAGCAAAAATTGCAGATACAAAAAGGCCGATAAAACCGGGAGAAAAAGAACTAAATAATTTTTCAGCTACAAGAACATAGGCTTGTTCGGGATGAGCAATATTTCCCACGATAGAACGTGCACACCACATAGGAATATACAATGCAATCGGATAAACTAAGTACAACGATGCGGATAAATATGCTGCTTTTCTAGCATCTTTAGGTTTTCCTATGGAATAAAAACGCTGAGCCAATCCCCACTGCCCACCATTATAGCTTAAAATTATTACCACTGTGTATACAATTAAAAACCAGGGGGAAATTGCTTTACTCAAAAGTGCGGTATGTCCTTCCGGCATTTTTGATAACATGGAAGAAAATCCGCCAATAAAATGCAGCGCCAAATAAACAAGAATGAACGACATAGTAAACTGAACAATAAACTGGGCAAAGTCAGTTAACATTGTAGCCCACAAACCGCCGAAATAAATATAAAATATTGTAACAAGTCCGCAGCCTACAATTACGTATTGCAGAGGCAAACCCGTAATAACAGCTACAACTATGGAAAGTGAATAAAGCTTAACACCCTCGTCAACAAATTTTATTCCTATTCCACTCCAGGCAAATAATTGTCTTGTAGCCGGATTAAATCTGCGTTCCAAATATTCAACGGGAGTTAAGATATTCAGTTTAACCCATTTTTGCGCCCAAACATTTGCGCCGATAACCATAGCTATAAAAATCGGAACCGCGAAAAAAGTCCAAACACTAAAACCATACATATAAGCAATTGTGGCATGCCCGACAAATGCAAAAGCACTATACCCGGACATATGATGTGAGATTGCGGCCATCCACCAAGGAACTTTTCCCCCTCCTTTAAAATAATCTTCAAGGTTCTTTACTTTACTTTTTGCATAAATACCGATGAAAATCATTAAAATGGTATAAAGCAGAATTACGATATAGTCGGCGGTTACAAGCATGGGCGTTTTTCCATTTTTCGATTTCCTATATTAAAGTAATTTTTGTCCACCGGCATTTAGGAAATAATTAATAATAGCGTTATATATAAGACCGGTATTCTCTTCGGCAGAATTAGGAGTCATCCAATAGTTTGCCCAGTGCAAATAATCCGATTTTACTTTATTTAATAAAGAAACGACTTCCTTAGGTTGAACATTAAGAGTACCGTCTACGTTTTCCAAAATATAGTTTGCTGTAACCGCACCCCAGTATTGAAAATATCCTGCTTTTTCCCATGCTTGGAGAATACTTAATCCTTTTTTAGCCTTCGGAACAAATTTATTTAATTCATTAATTCCATTTATGATTTTTTCTGTTGCACTATTAATCAGCTTTACATTATCTTTCCATTGTTTCCCATCATTTTTACTTCTCCACTTTTTAATAAGCCCGCTGATATAGTTTGGGGGCGCAGGACGTGAATCCTTCATTCCCGTCCACATTATACCTGTTGACTGCTGATCAACAAAAGGGAAAGGATAACCTATATCAGCGAATGCTTTAAATACTTCAATACTATTAACACCAAATGTATACTCGGAACTTTTTGCAAGCAGTTCGTTATGAGTTAGCTTGCTGTTTTTAATTGTCAACGGCGCCAGGTAAATCCAGTTTTCCTGCGTCTCATAATTCGGAATTCTAACAGCCCAGCTTGTTACACAAGTTCCGAGTAAATCATCTTCCACAACTTTTTTTGCTGCACCTATTATATTTGACGAATGAAGCTTTTGCCTTCCCGCAAAAACCGCATCGCCGTGAGACCTGGAAGAACTGCAAAGCACCACATCATAACCGAATCTTTTTAGAACATCTGCAGTGTAAAAAGGTCTAAGATTTCCTTTCTCATCTATTATCTCAGGAAAATTTTTTTTGTCTTCTTCGTTTAATTTATCCTTACTTAATCTACTTCCTCTGTTCCAAACCATTACACTTTTAGGTATAGTATCTTCGTCCCAGTAATTCCAATCCCACAAAACAAAGCTTTTAGGCAATGAGTTAATATCTTCCGGATAATGCATTATCATATCGTTCCAAACGCACGGTCTTATACCTTTATCAAGCAAAGGTTTGGCAATTGCCGTCATATATTGTGCATAAAGCTTTCCTTTGCCTATTTTTTTTGCCCGCGCAGCACAAGCAGGACTCGTTGCGAATACATAAGCTTCATCACCGCCTAAATGGAAATATTTTACATCTCCAAATAGATTAAGATATTCCTTTATCCACTTCTTTAAGAACTCTCTTACTTCAGGTTTACAGGTTGCATAACAATCATAACGGCTGGTATCTTCTCTGAAAGAAAAATATTTTTTATGCCGGAGAACATATTCGGCATGACCGACAGTTTGAAGTAAAGGAATCGGCTGCAAACCGAGACTTCTAGAATATTTTAATATTTTTTTAAATTCTTTTTTTGAAAATGCATCCGGGTCAACACATTCAGGACAGGTTTTCCATTTAATTTTTCCTTCTACTTCCCACAGTATCGCATTGTATCCCATATCGGATACTTTTTTCAGCCACTTTTTTAAATAACTTTCTTTTAAAGCAACCGAATTAAGATCTATATGAAAGACAATTAATTTCTTCTCTTGATGTTTTACTTCTTTTGAAAACGAAAAATCAAATGACGTTAGAACAAATATGAATACTATTGCAGCAATTATTTTATTTTTCAATTAAAACCACCCGATGAGTTTGAAAAAAATTTCTTCATTAAAGGAATAGTTGCGCCGATAACCACTGCATTATCACCCAACTTAGAAAATACGATCTCAGTTGCTCTTCTCGGTATTTCGAGCGCGTGTTTTAATACTACGTTCATTATGGAATCCTTAATAACTTTGCATGAACTATCTACCTTCCCGCCTAATATTATAGTTTCAGGATTAAATAAATTTATAAGAGTAACTATACCTTCGCCGAGGTTTTTGCCCATTTCGTCAAGCAAGTTAAAGCAAAGTTTATCACTGGTTAGAGCGGCTTTACAAATCATTTCAAAATTAATTTTCTCAATATCCCCGTCCGCCATATCTTTTAAGCTGGACATAACTCCCTGTTCAACCAAAGCTTTTGCGCGTTGAATTACAGCTTTGGTGCTTGCTAAAGTTTCTATACAGCCGACATTTCCGCATTCGCAAATCGGTCCGTTCTCATCAACAGTAATATGCCCGAACTCACCTGCCGACCCTGTTGCACCTTCATACAAAAAACCATTTAAAATAATTCCCATACCGAGGCCGGAACCTATATTTAAATAAAGCAAATTATTTTTGCCTTTTCCGTTACCAAAATTTAATTCCGCCAATGCGGCAACATTTGCAACGTTTTCTACATAGGTTTCAACCTTAAATTCTTTTTCAATTATATTTTTAATTGAAATATCTCCCCAATCTACAAGGTAAGGGAAGGGACGCGTGGTACCTTCCTGGGGATTAACAAGTCCTGCAATTGCGACACCAATACCCATCAGTTTTTGTTTTTGGTTGGAAATTTTTTTTATCGCATTTGTAATACTGTCTAACAATGTTTTTACAACAAATTCTTTCCCAGAAGACTTATCAAAAGAAATTGAATCATTATATAATAATTCTCCTTTAAGATTTCCAACAATGGTATGAATCCTGGTATGCGATAATTCTACACCTATTAAATATTTATAATTAGGATTTATTTGATATAGAATAGAAGGTCTTCCGCCGCCCGATTCTTCTTTGCCCGATTCAAGCGTAAGCTGCTTTTCATTTAATTTTAAAATAATTGAATTAATTTTTGCAAAGCTTAATCCGGTTATATTCACAATTTCACGTTTAGTAATCGGTTCATACTGATTTATTTTATTTATTACAAGAGATATATTACGTGCGCGGAATAAAGACTGTCCGCTGTTGCTGTTTCCTTTTTGTAATTCAATCATTAATATTTCCAGACATAAATTTTAATTTTAAATTCGATTATTTAGAAATAACATAAAAATATTTAAATCCGTTTTTTCAAAATTGTAAAGCTGCCGTAATCTGAATAGGATTGGAAAATCTTCCTGTAGCATCCACAATATAGCTCAAATTCAGATTGATCTGCATACTGTTTGATAGAGAATATCTTAGCCCTACACCGGAAGTAAAATTCCCGATATCGTAATTCATCCTATAGCCGGTTCTAATTTGAAATATTCCGAGGTAGCTGTATTCCAATCCTAAATTTAATCGTTCCGTATAGTCTCTCGGATGAATTGCATCAACTGCGAGCAATAAGCTGCTTGATGGATTATCCTCAAAAATATCAAGCATGTTCATTGAAATGCCTAGTTTGAATGTTAATGGAGTTCCGAAAGATTCCTGCTGGTACCTTATATCAGGTGAAAAATTTTGAATGGACATTGCAAAGGCAAGGCTCTTATAGCCGGGATAATAAACAGTTCCAAGATCCAACGAAAAAGTTTTCATAATATTATCAACAGTTTGATTTCCGCCTGTTGTAGTAACTATAACATTCTGACCGTAATTCTCATATAAATATCTTATCTGACCTCCAACGGCAAATCGATCGGAAATTCTTCTTGAGTATGCAAGCCCTACTGCCATATCCGTAGGCGAAAAAGTTCCTTCATCAATATAACCAAGTTTAGTTGAACCGGAAACCGTATTTGCTACTGCAGTAGCATATAGCTTTCCGTAATTCATCCACATAACGCTTACAGCAAAGTTGCCGTAATTCCCAAAATTCATTCCAACGGCAGCTGCATCCATAGAGATATCGGCAATCCACGAGTTATGAGAAAAGAATACTTCCTTATCTTCCAAATCAGCAAGGCCAGCAGGATTCCAGAAGATTGATTGCAGCCCTTTAACAGAAGAAATGCCGGCTTCACCACGGCCGACCATTTCTGCACCGACACCGATTTTTAAATATTCCATACCGCTTTGTGCAACTTTTTTCAAGCCGCTTTGCGCCTTTATTTGAGATATAAATGAAAATAATAAAATTAATAATACCGGGAAATATTTTTTCGAAAATTTCTTCATCTGATCACCACAAATTTTATTATAGCATCACCCAGCTTTGACTCAACATGAGCAATATATATACCGCTGGTAATAAATTGATTTGAATCCGAAATTTGGTTCCAGGATTCGGAACCTAATCCGTTTTGATGATAAATGGTTTTTACCAGGTCGCCTGATACCGTGTAAATTCTAATTGTACAAACTCCCGGAAGTCCTACAAATAAAAGTTTATTATTTTCGACATCACCGGGGTCGTTCGGATTGCCGAAATTTTGTGAACGTATATTAAACGGATTCGGCACAACTCTAAGATTTTTTTGAAAATCCGCATGAGTCTGTTCTGCAGGACGAGCAACTGCAGCTCCTATATATGCCGTTGAAGTCAGCCATGAACTTTCCAAAGATTGCCCGGGATGGAAAAAGTTTTGCGTGCCGTTATCAAAGCTTGTTACCGCATAATAATAATTAAATCCCATAACAAGATTACTATCAACATAATTATGAGTAATCGGTATGCCGGTGTTTCCGCCGCATTCAAAAATTTTTTCCCATAAATTATCAGGAGTAACAGCTACCCTGTATATTCTGTAACCTGAAAAATCTTTCTTACCTGTTATTGCATCAGCCGCATTTTCTGCATTTGCAGACCAGTGTAAAATATTTTTACCTACGGAAGTTGTGATTGTTAGAGAATCAGGAGGAGGAGGGGGTGCAGGAACTTTATAGTTGTGATTATAAACTTCCATTGCATTAGCCATTGATTTAAATAAAGAATCTTTCCCGGTTTCAATTTCCTGCAGATATTGTTCATGGGTTATTGTACCGCTTAATAACTCGGTTCCCAATTCTTTAGCTTTCTCGCGGGATATGCCGTCGATAATTTGTACAAGCACAATCCTTACATCTTCGTTAATTGGAATATTGTAGGGTCCGCAGGCAATCATCAGGTTTTGAGCGCCTATTCCGCTTATATCCTGCTTGCCTCCCGTAGATAACATTTGATAACGGGACGTTCCGCTTGTAACTAAAGAATTATTTGTATTAACAGTTTGGGGTTGCGCCGGATCGTCTGAAGATCCGAATTCCAAATTATCAATTGCCTGTTTATCTACATGTAAAATTCCCACACCATAATAACCGGGAACCAGCGGTTCTTTTGTAATCGGATCCGGTGAAAACTGTGCAGAGCCTGACGCGCCGTCCCAGCAATATAAAATTCTCATTGAATCCGCACTTTTATCTCCTGCTTCCCACTGATCATAGTTTGCGCCGTAATAACGGTAATAGTCATCTGCTTCAACGCCTCCGAATTTAGGTTTTATATCGGTAGAAAACGGAAATCCAAACCACACATCTTTTAATTCGGAATTCAATTCTTTGGTTTGAGTATTGGCGTCCGTGTTACCTGTATTAATAAACCGGTAATCATATATAATATAATTTCTTTGCCCGGAAGATGCATATGCATATGTTTTCAATTGAACGGTAATACCCATTGTTGTTGTCCAATCACTTTCAATCTGTTCATCGCATTGAAGTGAAGGAACTACAACAGCCGCATCATATACTTCATCTTTAACACTTGTACCATCTGTTACTTTCACACTTGGATAAGGATATTTAACTCTTTTTTGAAGACTAAGCGGAGTGATGCTGCTGTAATCAATACTGAAATTACCGGAAGCAACAACAGTAGTGGAAGGCAATGTATCATTTACTCCTAAAAAATTTTTCGCACCCATCCATATGCCCCAAGATTCCTGGTAAAATTTCCTGGATGTCATATCGAAGTATCTCGAGTCGTAAGGCCAGGTAGGATATAATAAATTGTTTTTTCTGTAAACCAGAGCGCCGTCATTTGTAACTTCAGCCGCAATTCGGTTTATATGATGCTGGAAACTTGTTTGCGCAAAGCTAACACCGCTAAATAGGATTACGGCAATAAGAAAAATTTTTATTTTATCACTAAATCTCATTTCATCTCCGCTTATAGGTCAATATGTATACCGAAAAAATAATGTCTCGGATTAAGGAACAACAACTGCGTTGGAAAATCTCCCGGCGGAGGAAGCTGTATATACGATTGTTTATAATCCCCCGCTTCGTCGCTGCCGCCTTCGCTCGGCAGTTTTAAGGAATTCATATAATTTTCCCAATCCTTAAGATTCGGAAGCAGCAAAGAACGTAAATAATGTGTCAACTCTTTTCTGTTGAAAACATTATATACTTCAATATAAAACTCTACAGGGATTCCCTTTACCGTAAAGCTTTTGGAAAGCCTGAGATCGGTATTTTGATGATCCCTCCAGCGAACATTATATCTTACACCGGGAAGGTTTTGAGGATTCCAGGTAAAAGTGGCTCCGCTCCTCATCTCGTGTGTAATATTGAAATTCCAGTTGGACAATAACTTTGTACCAAAAACTTCAGGCCCCCAACCTTTAGGGGTTTTAAAAGTTATATTTGTAAGAAAAGTATAATTTGCTCCCGGAGTAGCTTGAGTACTGCTTGTAAGTTGCGGAGTTCTGTATATATCTTCATATAAAACATCAAAGCCGGTATTACCTGTCGACATTACATAATAATCATAACTTAAGCTTCCTGTAATAAAATCACCGACCTCCTTTTGAAATATAGCTTCAAATCCTCTTACATCCGAGTAGCTGTCGTTAGTGTATGATGTAACTACATTGCCCGCATGGGAAGAATATTGAACTTCTTTTATCTGATTGGTAATATCTCTGTAATACCCTGAAAGATGGAATAAATAATCTTCACCGAATTGCTGCTCAAAACCCAGTTCATATGCAATTGTTCTTTCCGGTTTTAAATTCGAGTTAGGAACAAAATCATAATTACCTGCTTCTCTTTGACGAAAAGTATAAAGCATATTTACACTCGGTTCACTATAAAAATGGCCATAGTTAAAAAACAATTTACTCTTAGTACTAATAGGATGAGAAATTCCAATCCTCGGACTAATATAAAAGAAAGGTTTAACGGTTGCGGTTGGAGCTATTGAAATACTATCCACATTAAAGTCGGATGAAAATAAATTTGTAAGATATGTACTTCTTCTATTTGTATAATCAAGTCTTACTCCAAGATTAGCAATCATTCCCTTGAACTCGATTTTATCTTCTGCATAATAAGCTAATCTAATCGGGATGCGTCTAAAAATATTCATTTTAACAAGCGGAGGATTATATTGTATAATTCCGCTGTTTTCATTTAAATCATCATAATTGAGTTCGAAACCGGTTTTTAATTGATGATAATCTCCCAATTGACTTACAAGATCCAGCCTCGAAGTAATCAAATTTTCTCTTGAAAAATCTCTTTGCTTGCCCATTGCACCCATTGTAAAGAAATAGCCTTGAGTAGTTAACCCGAAGTCACCCTCCCTATTGCCGAAGTCTCTGCCTGTAGCTTCCGGAATCCAGCCTTGCTGCGGGGAAGCATCAAAAGTAAATCCGCCTATAGTAAAGGTCGGACCTCCGGTAAAAGGTTTAGGATAAACAAACGACCGACGCAGTAAATAATTAATCTTAAAATCATAATAAGTTCTGGATGAAAGCACATGATTTAAGGATAAGCCGATTTGATTTCTATATCTGTCTGCAACCGATTGCTGACCGTCGTAATATTTTGTCCCGTAATATTGTAAACAATATACTGCCTGAATTGGAGATGTAACCGAAACTTCAGGCGTATTATATGCAACTGCTGAAAAGTTTTGCTGATAATTTCCCTGCACATTTATTTTTAGCGAACTAGCCGGATGAAAAGTCAGCTTCCAAAACCAGTTTATATCTGTATAATGATCTCTTGATAACGGTATAGCCAGCATATTATATTCATATCTCATGCTTGTAAAGAAATCAACATTATTTATCCAGCCAAGCTGACTAAAGATAGGTAAAGGTCCGCCGATAGAAGCATCTACTATTTGGTCGGGTCTGTTGCCGTATGCCCTGGGACGATGCTGCCACTTCCAAACAGCTTGCGCTTGTTCAGGAGTGAAATGATAAACAGTATCGAACTTGGAAAATAATTCCCAATAGCTGTCGGGATTATTAGGATCATGTTTACCATCTGGTCCGTAAAGCGCTGCATTTGTTCCGTATAACTGCCATTCGGGAGCTGAATTAGGATCGTAAATATTAGGGCCAAAATGTTTAAGCTGGGCAGTGCTAACCTTATAATCTAATGTAGCGTGATACTTACTTCCGCCTTCTTTTGTAACAACGTTTATCACACCGGATCTAATATTTCCATATTCCGCACTAAAGCCGCCGGTTAAAACTTCCGCAGCTTTTAATTCACTTAAATTAAAATTAGTTAGGCTTCCGCTGTAAATACCTTCCGTAACATTCATACCGTCTACAAATATACCTACACTTGTTCCGCCTCGAATAGAAAGAGTAGGGGTTATCTGCTCGGCAACATCATTAGAAGTATTTCGAAAAATTACACCTGCTTGTAAATTCAGCATATTGTTAAAATCCTGCAGCGGAGCATTTTTAATGTTTTTTAGATTTATGTCCTGTTTACTTGAAGAAACATCAAGTTCAATAGGAGGTTTTTTAGCCACCACTACAACTTCTTTACCGAGCTGTATATTTTTTTGTTTAAGCTGGAAATTAATTTCTGTCGTATGATCGATTGAAACTACAACTTCAGTCATTGTTACGGTTTGATATCCGACAAAAGAAGCTCTAACCGAATAAGTTCCCGCAGGCACCCCAATTATAAAATATTTACCATTTACATCCGCCGAAGCGCCGTACTGTGTACCCAATACCAAAATGTTAGCACCAATAAGAAGTTCCCCGGTATTTGCATCTTTTATCTCACCAGATATTTTTCCCGTATTTCCGGCAAATGTTTCACACGAAATTATTAAGAATGAAATTGTTATTAAGAATACATTCAAAATTAAATTTCTTTGAGGAAGAATATTTAACATATCATACTACCTTGCAGTCAATTGGGTATAATTTTCGTTAATAAAGATTGAAGGTCTTATTAGACCTTCAAGAT
>CAZHBJ010000028.1:0-28788 GCA_964530445.1 uncultured Ignavibacteriaceae bacterium | reverse complement strand
ATTACATATCGGTCATTATGTAGGTGCTTTGGAAAATTGGATAAAATTGCAAAATGAATATCAAAGTTTTCATTTAATTGCTGATTATCATGTTTTAACTACCAGACTTGAAACAGATGGAATTTATCAAGACTCAATTGATATGCTTATTGATTGGTTGGCAACAGGTTTGGATCCTGTAAAAAGTCCTATGTTTAGACAATCTCAAATAAAAGAGCATACTGAGTTAAATCTAATTTTCAGTATGATGATAACGGTTAATAGATTGGAAAGAAATCCGACGTTAAAAGATCAAATTAGAGATTTGAATATTGAACAGACAATATACGGACACTTAGGTTATCCGGTGCTTCAAACTGCGGATATATTGCTGTATAAAGGTGAAGCTGTTCCGGTAGGCGAAGATCAGGTCCCTCACGTAGAAATATCAAGAGAAATAGCAAGAAGATTTAATAATCAGTATGGTAATGTTTTCCCGGAACCGGAACCATTGCTGACTCCTTTTGCAAGATTGCCCGGGCTCGATGGAAATGCAAAAATGAGTAAATCACTTAACAATACTATTCTGCTTTCGGATGAACCCGATGTTGTAAAAGCAAAATTAAAAAAAGCGGTAACCGATCCAAATAAAATCCGGAAAGGTGATCCGGGAAATCCGGACATTTGTTTGGTCTTTGAGTATCATAAAAAATTTAATGAATCTGAAATTCCCGAAATAAATGAAGGCTGCCGCTCCGGTGCACTCGGCTGCGTCGATTGTAAATTAAAATGTGCCAACAAAATTTCGGAAATGTTAGCTCCGGTTATAGAAAAAAGAAAATATTTTGAACAAAGACAAAATGAAGTTGAAGATATCTTAAAAGACGGTGAAAAAAGAGCCAAAGCAACCGCCGAAGAAACTATGAGGGAAGTTAGAAACAAAATGAAATTAGGATAACATTGTATAAAATTAAATTAGAACAATTCGAAGGTCCGTTAGATCTTCTCCTATTTTTTATTAAACGTGATGAATTAAATATTTATGATATCCCTATATCAAAAATTACCAAAGAATTTTTGGAATACGTTAATCTAATTAAGCTTCTAGATCTTGAAGTTGCCGGCGATTTTATATTGATGGCTTCAACTTTAATGCATATTAAAGTTAGAATGCTTCTTCCACGGGAAGTTGATGAAAAAGGCGAAGAGATTGATCCTCGGGCGGAATTAATTCAAGCCTTATTAGAATATAAAAGATATAAAGAAATGTCGGAAGAATTATCTTTTTTTGAATCTAACCAGAGAAAGATAAGTTACCGGGGAAATTTTTCCGCCGATGAAAAAGAATCGCCTCCTGAGTTTGAAGTGTTATTAAAAAATGTTTCTATATTCGATATTGCAAAAGCATTTAAGAAAGCAATTGATAATGTAAAGCCCGAAGTCTTTCACGAAATAAAAAAAATAAATATAACAATCGATGAGCAGATCGCAGTTATAATGTCAAAACTAGAAAATATCAATGAACTAAGCTTTCTGACTCTCGTGGAAGACATGAACGAAAAAATAAGGATAGTAATAACATTTGTTGCCTTGCTTGAATTAACTAAGATGGGAATGATCGGAATAAAAGAATCTCCGAATTTTAACGATTTTTTATTAGTGAAAATAAACAATGGATAGTATTTATACCTCTATAATTGAATCATTAATCTTTTCTTCGGACGAATCTCTGTCTTCTGCCGATATAATAAGAGCTATTAAAGGTATAGACGGAGACGATACGGAAATATCAGGCGATGATATTGCAAAGTGCGTGGAAGAATTAAATAATATGTACGACGGAAAAGGAATGTCGTTTCATATTTTAAAAATAGCCGGCGGATATCTCTTCGGGACTAAACCGGAATATGCTAAATACGTCGGTTATCTTTCATCCGAAAAAAGCAAAAGAAGGTTAAGCCAGGCGGCAGTAGAAACTCTTGCAATAATAGCCTATAAACAACCGATAACAAAGCCGGAAATAGAAACCATTAGAGGTGTAAATTCGGATTATATTTTAAATACTTTATTGGATAAATTACTAATTACAATTACAGGAAGAGCGGAAACAATCGGGCGGCCGCTGCTTTACGGAACTACAGATGAATTTTTGAAATACTTCGGTTTGGATAAAATAAGTGATTTGCCTAAACCGAGAGAAGTTGAAGAAATTATGAAAGACGAAGATTTCTTAGAGCAAAAACAAAAAATACTTATGAATTTGCTTGAAGAATCTGCAGAGAAAGAAATCAATGAAGAATCAGACGGCGAAGATTAGGTTAAACAAATTTATTTCAGACTGCGGAATAGCATCCAGAAGGAAAGCCGAAGAATTTATTTTACAGGGAAGGGTATCAGTAAACGATAATATTATTTTAGAATTATCTTTTAAAGTTGATCCGTCTAATGATATTGTTATGCTGGACGGAGAAAAGTTATTTCAAAAAAAACAAATTTACTTTTTACTTAATAAACCCAAAGGCGTTGTAACCACTACCGATGATGAAAAAAATAGAAAAACAGTAGTAGACTTAATTAAAACCAGAGAAAAAATATTCCCCATAGGTAGACTCGATTATAACACCACCGGAGTTTTGTTGTTAACAAATGACGGCGATTTTTCTAATTTATTAACTCATCCACGTAATAAGGTGCCCAGAGAATATGAAGTTAAATTGGACAGAGATTTATCGGAAGAAGATAAAGCCAAATTGTTAAAGGGAATTTATATAAAAAATAAAAAAGGAAATTTTATAAAGGTTGCATTCCCTAAAAAAAATAACCGAAAAATTGTAAATGTTACTGCCGTTGAAGGCAGAAATCATTTTGTAAAAAATATGTTCGGTTCATTAAGCTATACCGTAAATGCTCTAAACAGAAAAAGTTTTGCCGGTTTGTCTGCGGATATACCGGTCGGTTCATATAGAACACTAACATTTGAAGAAGTTTCCGGGGTTATTAAAATTTATGGCGGTTAAAATATTTTTAACATTTTTCTGTTTATTTATTATAACTTCTATCGGCTTACCTCAGGAGATAGAAAAAGATACTGCGGCTAAATATGCTTATAGCACAATCCCGGAATTCTGGTCTCAAATGGATGATATATTTAATGATCCGAATTTCAGCAATGCGGAATGGGGAGTAGTTATTCAATCTCTGGAAACAGGCGAATATTTTTACAAAAGGAATGAAGACAAGCTGTTTATGCCTGCTTCCAATTTGAAATTATTAACTACTGCTGCAGGGCTCGTTATACTCGGAAGTGAATACCGGTTTAAGACCAATATCTATATGAACGGAACTTTGGATGGAAGCATATTAAAAGGAGATCTTGTAATTCAAGGAAGAGGCGATCCGACTATATCGGGAAGGTTTTATGACGGCAATATGTTTAAAGTTTATGAAGATTGGGCGGATTCTCTTCTTAACCGGGGTATTGATGAAATATCCGGAAATGTAATCGGTGACGATAATGCTTTTGATGAAATTGGTTTGGGCACCGGCTGGAGGTGGGATTATGAAAGTGAATGGTTTGCCGCTCCTTCAAGCGCTATTTCTTTTAATGATAATTGCGTGGATCTGGTTGTAACGGTAAATAAAAAAAATCATCAACCGCAAATTGAAGCATCACCTAATACAAAATACACAATTATAGTAAACAAAGTTCAAACCGTACCGAAAGATTCGGCAACTTCAATTAATGCTTACAGGGAAGCAGGTACAAATGTTATTACTGTCTTCGGTACAATTAGAGACGCTTCGGATTCTGTAAAAACTTATGTTACGGTAAACAATCCTACTCAATATGCAATGGTAGTGTTAAAAAATGTTCTAAGAAAAAAAGGAATTGTTATTGACGGTTATCCCATCGATATTAATGATATGACTACCGCGTTGGATTATTCAAAATTGAAAAAACTTTTTACCCAATATTCACCTCCGTTAAAAGAAATTGTAAAAGTTATTAATAAAAACAGTCAGAATTTTTTTGCCGAACAGCTTTTAAAAACAATAGGATTGGAAACATCGGGATTAGGAAGTGATTCCAAAGGAATTAGCGCTGAAGATAATATTTTTAAAGAGATGGGAATAAATCCCGAAAGTATGAACATTGTAGACGGAAGCGGACTTTCAAGATTGGACCTGGTAACTCCGCGTCAAATTGTTGCAGTATTAAGCTACATGTTTAAAAGTAAATATTTTATTCCTTTCTATAATTCATTGCCTATTGCAGGAATTGACGGAAGTCTTGGAGACAGAATGCAGAACACAAAGGCGCAGGGGAATGTTAGAGCAAAAACCGGTTTTTTAGAAGGCGTAAGAAGCCTCTCCGGATATGCATTTACCGGTGACAATGAACCGGTTGCATTTTCAATAATATGTAATAATTTTAATGTGCCGGTTAAACTGGCGGAAAATATTCAAGATTTAGTATGTTTGCGTCTTGCAAGCTTTAAAAGAAAATAAATGGAGGTTTAGTGGACGATAATATTAAAGATATAAATGTTCTTATTAAAAGAAGATACGAAGAATTAGAAGAACTTAAGAAAAATGGATTTGAACCATTTGCATATTCATATGAGGTAAATTCAAACTCGGAAGATATTAAAAATAATTTTAAGGAAGATGAAAAAAGAACGGTGCGGATTGCCGGACGTTTAATGGCTATTAGAAGAATGGGTAAAGCTTCCTTTGCACATATTCATGATGAGAAAGGACGTATTCAAATCTATTTGCGTAAGGATGATATCGGAGATTCTTATACGGCTTTTAAACTCCTCGATATAGGCGATATAATCGGCGTCGAAGGATTTGTATTTAAAACAAAAACCGGTGAGATTTCTTTACATGTTACGTCTATGCTTCTGCTTTCGAAAACGCTGAGGCCCTTGCCGATAGCCAAAGAAACAACAGACGAACAAGGTAATAAAGTAATTCACGACCAGTTTGTAGATAAGGAACTGCGTTATCGCCAGAGGTATGTGGATTTGATAGTGAACCCGGAAATTAAAAACGTATTTATTAAAAGAAGTAAGATAATTTCTGCGATTAGAAATTACCTAGACTCTTTCGGGTACCTTGAAGTTGAGACGCCGATTCTACAGCCGTTATACGGAGGTGCTGCGGCTAGACCTTTTACAACTCATCATAATACTCTAGATACTACCTTGTATTTAAGAATTGCGGATGAATTGTATTTAAAAAGATTAATCGTCGGCGGATTTAACGGAGTATATGAGATATCCAAGGATTTTAGAAACGAAGGAATGGATCGGACGCATAATCCGGAATTTACCATGATGGAACTGTATATTCCTTATAAAGATTACGAATGGATGATGTCGTTTATTGAAAAAATGTTTCATGATATCTGCATAAAAGTTTTCAATACTCTTGAATTCGATTATGAAGAAAACAAAATTAATTTTTCATCATCATGGAATAGGGTATCGATGGTTGAAGCAATTAAAGATAAAACCGGCGTTGATGTACTTTCTGCTTCGGTTACCGAATTAAAAGAAGCAGCAAAAAAACTTAATATAAGTGTTGAAGGATTGGAGACAAAAGGTAAATTGATTGATGAAATTTTCAGTGCTGCAGTTCAGCCGGAATTAATACAGCCGACATTTGTTATGGATTATCCGCTGGAACTTTCTCCATTGGCAAAAAGACACCGCAGTAAAGACGGAGTTGTTGAGAGATTTGAAGGATATGTTGCAGGAAGAGAAATTTGCAATGCTTTTTCCGAATTAAACGACCCGGTAGATCAAAAATCAAGATTTGAAAGTCAAAAGAGAATGATTGAAGAAGGCGATGAGGAAGCACATCAAATTGACGAGGATTTTATTAGAGCATTAGAATACGGTATGCCGCCCACCGCAGGTATAGGCATAGGTATTGACCGCCTTGTAATGCTTCTTACAAATCAATCTTCAATTCGTGATGTAATATTTTTCCCGCAGATGAAACCGGAAAGTAATTCTTAACTAATATTTGGTAGCCATTATTAAAGATAAAGTAATTAAATATAGTATTATCATACCTACACTTAATGAAGAAAAACTTCTTCCGAATCTTCTTAGTCAATTAACAAAAGACAAGTTGATGGAAGAATATAATTGTGAAATTATAGTGTCCGACGGCGGTAGTAAAGATAATACCGTAGGCATTGCCGTTACACACTCCGATACTGTAAAGGTGCATTCGTTACAAACCAAACAGAATATTGCTGCGGGAAGAAACGAAGGCGCCAGATATGCAAACGGTGAAATCTTAATTTTTATTAACGGTGATATACTTTTTAAAAATGTCAGTTCGTTTTTTGACTTTTTAAACAAGAAATTTTTATTAAGTAAATATTCTGCTATGACTTGCAAAGTAAAAGTATTTCCGGATGAAGAAAAATTTTCAGATAAATTATTCCATTCAATTTATAACACTTATTTCCGGCTGCTTAACGATTTTGGCTTGGGAATGGGAAGAGGGGAGTGTCAGGTAGTTAGAAAAAATGTTTTTCAAAAAGTAGGAGGTTATAATGAATCTCTTGCGGCGGGCGAGGATTTCGATCTTTTTAGACGCATAAGAAAAACCGGTAAAATCTTTTATGCCAATGATATGTGTATATATGAATCTCCAAGAAGATATAGAAAAATAGGTTATAACGGGGTTTCATGGTCTTGGCTGATGAATGGTATCTCGGTATTTTTTAAAAACAAATCAATCTCTAAAGAATGGGAACAGGTAAGATAATTTGAAAAAAATAATTTTCCTTGTATTGGTAGTTTCGGTTGTATTATTTGCACAGGACGATTATGTAAAAGTCGATAACCAGGTTTATAATTTTCTGCAAAGAATGGAAGCTTTGCATATCATTCATAATTATAATTCCTTTGAAATACCTAAGCCCAGAAAAGAGATTGTATCGTATTTAAAGCAAGCCATTGCCTCTGAAGATAAACTGGATAATATGGATAAAAAAATATTAGACGATTTAAAAATTGAATTCGAGTATGAATTATACGGAACTTTAAATAATTCAAATTCCTTAATTGGCAAAGGCGACTATAAACTTTTCTCACAAAATAATAAATACCTTTACTATATGTCGAACCGGGATAAGTCGTCATTATTCATCAATTTATTGGGGGAAGGAGAGGTTATTTCCCAAAACAATAAATCGACTAACGAAAATTTATCTACAGTGCTTGGTGTTATCGGCGGCGATATAAAAGGAACATTTCTAAATCATTTCGGATTTGTACTAAGAGGAACCAACGGCGATGTATTTGGAAACAGAGAGGTTGCAAAATTAAGGCCGGATATTGCACAAAACTATAAATACAATCTTGACCCGGCAGCAGCTTTCTTTGATGAAACTGAAGGTTACTTAACTGCCGATTATGATATGTTTAGAATTAAATTCGGTAGAGAACGAATGAGAATCGGCTACGGTCCGTATAAATCAATTATAGATGATTATGCGCCGCCGTTCGATTATATCGGTTTCAATATAAAATATCACTTCTTTACATTTTCATACTTTCACGGACAATTGCTCGGCAATAGTTATTTTCAGCCCGACAGCATTAACGGAGGTATTCAAGTTGTAGCTCAAAAATATATCGGTTATCACCGCATAGGCTTTAATATCTCCGATGCGGTAAATTTCGGTGCTGGAGAAATTATTATATACGGAGACAGACCGATTGATCTTTCTTACTTAAATCCATTTGCTTTTTATAAATCAATTGAACACGCAAATCAGGATCGTGATAATTCGTTACTATTTTTTGATTTTAATAATAAATCGATTAAAGGATTAAAAATATACAGTACTTTGTTAATAGACGACATTGATTTTTCGAAGATTGGAACCGCATGGTACGGAAATGAAACTCTTTTTGATCTTGGAATATATTCCGCTAACCTTTATAAATATTTACCTCTGGACATTAAACTGGAATATACCAGAATAGACCCCTATGTGCATACGCACAGAACAGAGAACAGTAATTTTACAAACCGCGGATATAATTTAGGTTCGAATCTTAAACCAAACAGTGAATTATTTTTGGGCGAATTAAATTATCAATTTACATATCGATTAAAAATGTCAGCAAGTTTTGCTTATATTCTGCATGGAGCGAACCCGGTTAACCCGGATGGAACAATTATTAATGTCGGCGGAGATGAATCCCTAGGTCATCGTGTATTTGATTCTAACAACGCAAGGCTGCTGGATGGTGACTTGGAATACTCAAGAATAACAACTGCTTCTTTAAGTTATGAGCCGTTTAGACAGATTTTTGTTTCTTTTAAAATTATGTACTATAATGAATCTCTTCAAAATTCCAAAACTAATAATCAACTGCAAAGCTACTTTCATATTTCCGCAGCTTTTTAATAATTAGGATTTACTATGGACTTTAACAAATTAAAAATACCTTTTACAATCATAATACTTTTTCTCGGAATTTTACTCGGTACACAAATACACAAAGTTTTTTCCGATGATAGTTTAAATGACAGTTTAACTAAGTTTGAAGATGTACTGACTTTTACAAATAAATATTATGTTGATAAAGTTGATACGCAAAAACTTGTTGTTGCGGCAATAGACGGAATGCTCGACAAGCTTGATCCTCATACGGTTTATATTTCTTCAAAACAACTGCAGTCGGTGGATGAATCATTTCAAGGAGATTTTGACGGCGTCGGAATCGAATTCCAGGTAGTTAATGATACATTAACCGTAGTTTCTCCGATTATCGGCGGACCAAGCTATGCGCTTGGAATAATGCCGGGAGATAGAATTGTAAAAATAAACGACTCGAGCGCCGTTGGAATTACGAATGAAGAAGTAGTTTCAAAATTACGCGGCCCTGCAGGTTCCAAAGTTAATATAACTATTGTCCGATTCGGCGTTAAAAAACCTTTGCAGTATGAAATTACCAGGGCAAAAATTCCGCTATACTCCGTTGATACTCATTTTATGTTTAATAAAATTACAGGGTACATAAGTCTTTCAAGATTTTCGGAAACAACATTTGATGAAATGGATTCGGCATTAGCCGATTTAAAGAGAAAAGGAATGAAGCAATTAATTTTGGATTTAAGAGGAAATCCAGGCGGGCTTTTAAACCAAGCTGTAAAAGTTGCAAATTTATTTATTGGCAGCGGTAAAAAAATAGTCTATACTAAAGGCAGAAGATCGGAGTTTGATGAAGTATATAAGGCCGACGATCCAGCTCCTTACAAAAATTTACCTTTAATTATTTTAGTTAACGACGGGAGTGCTTCGGCTAGTGAAATTGTTTCCGGTGCTATGCAGGATTGGGATAGAGCTTTAATAGTAGGTGAGACAACTTTTGGTAAAGGGCTTGTTCAAAGACAATTTCCGCTGCCCGATAATTCTGCTTTAAGATTGACCATCGCAAGATATTATACTCCTTCCGGCCGATTAATTCAACGGAATTATAAAAAATTGAAAAATTTTAAAGTATATTACGAAGATGCAGGTAAAAACAATGAACCGAGCGGAAATAATATAAACCATACTGCGGAAGCAAAAGCAGATTCCGCACTTCCTAAATTTAAAACACATGACGGAAGAACTGTTTACGGCGGCGGCGGAATTACACCTGATTATATTATACCTGCTGCCAAAGTTTCTAATTATACTATAGACTTATTAAAGAAGAATGTATTTTATCAATATACTTTAAATTATCTCGATGAAAATAAGAATAAAATTTTAAGTGAATACGGGAAAGATATTAATAAGTTTATAAATGAATTTTCTTTCTCACAAAATGATTTAAATAGCTTTATCAAGTTTGCCGATTCAAAAGGTATAAAATATTCGCAAAAAGATTTTAATAAAGATAAAGTTTACATTGAAGCGAGATTAAAGGCACAAGTGGCGAGAACTTTCTGGCAAAATAAAGGATGGTACGAAGTTATTTTGAGAGCAGATAATCAATTTTTAAAATCAGTTACATTATTTAACGAAGCCATTAGTTTGGCCGGGTTAAAATGAATAAGCGGCTGAAAATACTTTTAGCGTTTTTATGTTTGTTTTTTTTTGAAGTTCATGCACAATCTAATTATCGAAAAGTTGATAGTTTAAATATACCTTCCGGTAAAACACTTGAGGCGGGTGAAGAGCTTACTTACGAAGTTAGTTATTCGTTTATAAAGCTCGGTGAGATTAAAATTAAAGTTAGAAATAAAAAAATTATTAATGGTAAAACATATTACAGTACAATTGCATATATGGATTCTTACCCGGGTGTTCCGTTGGTCAGTTTACATATGATTTACGAAAGCACAATTAATAATGATTTTTTTTCTTCATTTTTCAGAGGAATAGTTAAAAAAAAGGACTTTACCACATTTACAAATTATTATTTCAAATACGACAGTTCACTAATTAGAATTAAAAAAGGAAATGTCGATCCATACCAAATTTGGACGGATTCCACTACTTCCGCCGATACGGAATATCAGGATGGATTATCAATTTTATTTTATGCCAGAATATTAAGCGGAAGCGGCGATTCTGTTGAAATCCCATGTTTCGTTAATGAAAAAAAAGTTTTTACCGATATATATTCAACTAAAGATGTAGCCGGGATATCTATAGGTGCGGTGGATTATAAAGTGGCTTGCCAAAAATTAAACGGAAATATGAATTTTATCAGTGTATTCGGCTTAACAGGTAATTTTGAGGGCTGGTTTTCCGATGATGAAGCTTCTGTACCTATTGTAGCTGAATTAAAAGTAATAATTGGTAATGTTAAAGTTGAATTAATATCATGGAAGAGACCGGGATGGACACCTCCGAAATTCAAAGAAAATTAGAAGAGGAAGTAAAATTATTTCCTTATTTGGATGCTTTTCCAAAATTACATAAAAGTGTATTTCTTGCTTCTGGTGTAAAAATTATAGGTGATGTGGAAATTTCCGAAGATTCCAGTGTTTGGTATAACACAGTAATTAGAGGAGACGTTCATTATATTAGAATAGGTAAAATGACTAATATACAGGATTGTTCCATGCTGCATGTAACAAAAAGCCGTTTTCCGTTAAATATAGGTGATAAAGTGACAGTTGGTCATTCTGTAACTTTACACGGTTGTACGGTACAAGATTTATGTTTGATAGGAATGGGAGCGATAGTTCTTGATGGAGCTATAATTGAAAAGAATTCTATAGTTGCAGCAGGCGCTGTAGTTAAACCGAACTTTAAGGCTCCAAGCGGTAAATTAGTAGCGGGAGTTCCTGCAAAGGTAATTAGGGATTTAACTGATGATGAAATAAAAGAATTTGAAAAATCAGCTTTGCGGTATAAAAAATATTCTGAAATATCTATTCAATCTTTGAAAAAAAACAAGTATTAAAATGTATATTAAATTTTGGGGTACAAGAGGATCAATTCCCGTTCCCGGTAATAATACACTTAAATACGGCGGTAATACATCCTGTGTTGAAATTGGATTAAGTAATAATAAAATGCTGATCCTGGATGCAGGAAGCGGCATTAGGGAATTAGGCAAGAAATTGATTAGCAACGGAAATGGGGGAACTATAGATATTCTATTTAGTCATTATCATTGGGACCACATTCAAGGAATTCCTTTCTTTTTACCGATTTTCCAAAAAAATGCCAAAATAAATATTTACGGCGAAACAAGTAATGGCGAAAAAACAAAGGATATTCTCAGTTCGCAAATGACTTCTAATTTTTTTCCAATCGGTTTGGATGAAATGAATGCTGAGCTGATTTACCATGATGTAAAACCGTTTGATAATTATGAAGTTAACGGGGCTAAAATTAAAACATTTAGAGCAAATCATTCTTCACCTACTATTTCGTATAAAATTATGGATGGCGATAAGACCATTGTTTACTTGACTGATAATGAATTAATAATGGAAGATTCATCCGGTAACAATGTTTATGATAAATTGAAGAAATCTAATAAGGAATTAATCGATTTTTGTTCCGGGTGTGATTATTTAATTCACGATTCTATGTATGATGAATTATCATTACTAGATAAAAAAGGGTGGGGGCATTCGGCAAATGTTACTCTTGCATATTTCGGGATATTATCGCAAGTTAAAAATTTAATTTTATTTCATTATAATCCGGATTATACCGACGCTAAAATTGACGGTTTACTAAAAGAAACTAATGATGTTTTAAAAAATGAAAACTCAAATGTAAAATGTGTCGCAGCAATGGAAGGATTACGAATAGATTGTTAAAATATTTTTAATTAATGTTTGATTTTGAATTACTGTGGTTAAGAATTTAAGTATTAATTTTACTCGAAATATCGATTTAGAAAAGAAAATTGTGCACAATCTGGTATATTTTTTAAAACAAAAATTAAATTTTAATATATCGTCTTTAATTATAAACTTCATTTCAGCGGAACTTATCACAAAAATAAACGAAGAATATCTTGATCACCATTACTCCACCGATATTATTACCTTTAATTATACCATGAATCACATTTTATTAGATGGTGAATTATATATTTCTGTAGAAAATGCGGATAATAATGCCAGGAGATATGGTATTTCTGCTAAATATGAGTATTTTCGACTTGTTATTCACGGAATTCTTCATTTATTAAATTATAACGATTTAATAAAGGAAGATAAAATGAAAATGAAAAGAATTGAAAATAAACTATTAAAGGAATTCATAAATAATTTTAAAAGGGCAGGTAGCTTAGCATGACCGGAGATTTAGTTGAAATTTTGGAAAAAATAGTTTTAGCTATAAATAATGATTATTCATTTGAAGAAGTAGAATTATTCATCAATTTTGAGGATAAAGCTAATAAAACAGTAATTGCCGCAGCATATAGCTGGATTTATGAAAAATTATTAAGAGAATATTATCAAAAGAAAACTTTAAAAGTAAATTCGTCAAAGAGTATAAGAATTTTTACTGATGAAGAAATTTCGTCCATCGGCTTGCATAATTATAATTATATTTTACATTTTTACAATATAGGTTTGATAAATAATAGCGAAATGGATATGATTCTGGATCAAATAAAGCTATTCCCTGAAGAATCCAGGTCTATTGAAAATTTGAATATATTAATTTTATCGGTGTTTTTAGACCTTGATGATGTTTCTACGCCGGGCAGCAGGTACCTGCTGTATTCTTCCGACACGATAAATTAAAAAAGAAAGTTAAAATGATTAAAAATCTTGTTCTTGTTGAATCGCCGTCAAAAGCAAAAACTATAAATAAATACTTAGGAAAAAATTATACAGTTGAAGCAACAGTGGGTCATATAAGGAATTTACCAAAGACCAAGCTGGGTGTTGATGTTGATAATAATTATACTCCGCAATACGTTACAATCCGCGGCAAAGGTGATATAATAAAAAAAATAAAAAGCCTGGCCTCCAAAAGTGAGAAAATATATATAGCTACTGACCCTGATCGTGAAGGCGAAGCAATTGCTCAGGATGTTGCGGATATATTGAACTCAGATACAGGTTCAAAAATCCAACGCGTATTGTTTAATGAAATTACAAAGACCGGCGTAAAAAAAGCTATGGAATCTCCGCGGACAATTGATGTCAACCTTGTAACTTCCCAAAGAGCCAGGAGAGTAATGGACAGAATTATAGGATATAAGATCAGTCCTTTTCTTTGGAAAGCAGTAATTGAGATGTCGGGCAGTACCTCACTTTCTGCAGGTAGGGTACAATCTGTAGCTTTAAAATTAATTTGCGATAGAGAATCGGAAATTGAAAAATTTATTCGTACCGAATATTGGTCCATCTGGGCTGTATTCGAAACCGATAAAGGCGAAACATTTAAAGCTAAATTATTCAGTATTTCCGGTAAAGATATAAAGCTTCAACCAAAACCAGAAATGACTGAAGATGATTGGAAGGAATTTTTAGATCAGAACATTTCGTTAAACAATGAATCTATAGCCGCAAAATATTTTGATCTGATTAAAGCAAAAAATCATTTTGAAATAACTAAGATTTCCAAAAGAAATACTAAGCGCAATCCTCCTTCGCCTTTTATTACAAGCACATTACAGGCGGAAGCTTCTAAGTCTATAAGGATGCGTCCTAAGCAGACAATGTTGTTAGCCCAAAGGCTTTATGAAGGTGTTGAATTGGGAAAAGAAGGACTGCAAGGCTTAATTACATATATGAGGACGGATTCAACACGTATCAGCGATGAAATGATTTCAGAGGTTAGGAATTTTATTAATGAAACATTCGGGCAAGAATTTGTTCCTGCAGTTCCCAATAATCATGAGAAAAAGAATAAAGCTAATGTTCAAGATGCGCATGAGGCAATTAGGCCGACGTCATTAAAATATACTCCGGAATATGTAAAACAATTTCTGGATAAAAGATCTTACAAATTATACGAATTGATCTGGAAACGCTTTGTTGCTTCTCAAATGAATCCGGCTTTAATGGAAACAACGGTTATCGAAATCAATGCCGATGAATTTTTATTTAAAGCTTTCGGCAATGCCGTTAAGTTTAAAGGCTTTATGCAGATTTATGAAGAAACCGTCGAGAAAAAAGAAAATGCGGAGGAAAAGGAAGAATACAGGAATGATTCCATACCAATCGGGCTTGAAAAAGGAAATGAATTAAAATTAAATGAATTAAAAAAGACGCAGCATTTTACAAAGCCTCCGGCAAGATTCTCGGAAAGCACTTTAATAAAAGAATTGGAAAGCAAAGGAATAGGCAGACCAAGTACGTATTCTCTTATTGTGGGAACAATACAAGATAGAAAATATGTTACCCAGGCGGAAAGAAAATTATCTCCTACTGAATTAGGTAAGGAAGTTAATAAAATTTTGGTAAAAAATTTTCCGAATATAATTAATGAAGACTTTACTGCGGCAATGGAAAGCGAACTCGATCAAATTGCACAGGGAGGAAATGAGTACGTAAAAGTTTTAAATGATTTTTATAAACCGTTTTCCGAAGCATTAAAAAATGTTGAAAATAATGTCGAAAAAATTCTTTGTGATAAATGCGGCGGGGAAATGGAAATAAAAATTGGACGCTTCGGTAGATATCTGGCATGCTCAAATTACCCCGATTGCAAGAACATAAAGTCTTTTAAGGAAATTGCAGCGCAAAATCAGGAACCTGAGTATACCGGGGGAACCTGTGAAAAATGCGGAGCAAGAACTGTATATAGAAACGGTAAATTCGGCAGGTTTATCGGATGCGAAAAATATCCGGATTGTGATTTTGTAAAGAATATTACATTAGGGGTAAAATGTCCAAAATGTATCGAGGGAGATGTTGTTGAAAGAAAATCAAGACGGGGTAAATTATTTTACGGGTGTTCCAGGTATCCGGATTGCGATTTTGTCAGTTGGTACAAACCGATAGTTCAATCATGTCCGAATAATGATTCTGAATATATGGAACAAAGATATTCGGTTAAAAAGGGTAATTATCTTAAATGTCCTAAATGCGGTGAAGAACTAGTTCCTGAAGAAGTAGAAGAACTAGAAGGAGATTAATGGAAATAGGCCGCCTAGCTATTGAGTATCTTGAAGATATAAAGAATATCAAAAGATACTCTCCGAACACAGTTAAATCTTATACCGAAGATTTGAAAAGCTTCCTTGATTACTGTAAAGGCTCTTCAAAAATCGAATTAGCCGGCATTACGGAAAAGTTTATAAAATCTTTTTTAATGTCCTTAAATGAAAAAGGATTAGATACAAAATCAATATCGCGGAAACTAGCGTCCATAAGAGGAATGTTTAAATATGCTTATTTGCAAAATTATATAGAAACAAATCCTGTAATTTTAATTTCAAATCCCAAAACAAAAAGGAAATTACCGGAAGTTGCTTCTACTGATTCAATTTTAGAAATTTATAATTTGGCAGATGAAAATGATGTTGATCCTAAATTGGTGAAAGCTATATTTGAACTGTTATACGGCTGCGCACTTCGTGTATCTGAATTATGTAAATTAAATTTTATAGATCTGGATCAGAAAGAAAAAACCATAAAAATTTTGGGCAAAGGGAATAAAATGAGAATTGTCCCGGTAGGGGATAAATCGCTTAAAATTATTAAAGAATATCTCAATAATAAAAGCAATATAAAATCTAATTCCGCACTACTAACAAACAAAAAAGGAAAAAGGATCTATCCAAGACAAGTTCATCGGATAGTAAAAAAATATTTGGGAAAAGTTACGGATTTAAAAAGAAAAAGCCCTCATGTTTTAAGACATAGTGCAGCTACACATATGCTTGATAATGGAGCGGATTTACGCGCAGTAAAAGAAATCCTTGGGCACGAAAATCTTTCGACAACCCAGATTTATACTCATGTTAGTATTGAAAGGCTGAAATCAACTTATAAAAAAGCACATCCAAAATCATAATGTAAGTGAGGTAAATATGAACATAGCAATAACTGCTAGAAAATTTAAAGCACATGATACTCTAAAAAATTTTATTAATAATGAAGTAAGTTCACTTGAAAAATTTTATGATGATATTCTAGATGTAGATGTTGTCCTTAGTTTTATTAATACTAAAGACAGTGTAAAATCTGCCGAAATAGTTGTAAAGGTTCCGGGGCAGACTTTAACGGCAGAAGAAGAATCCGACGATTTTAAGAAATCGGTAAGCGCGGCAGTAGAAAAACTATCGAGACAGTTGAAAAAATTAAAAACTAAAAGAACCTCAAGAGTCAGATAATGAAGATTGATCAAAAGTCAATATCCAGGAAAGAATATATAACCGTAGAATTTTTTTATAATAATGTAAAAGAAAATTTCAGGTTAAAGTTATATTCGGACAGGTCGGGCTTTGATAAAAAAATTCATGATCAAAATCTATATCGACCGGGCCTAGCATTAGCAGGGTTTCTCGATTTATTTTCTTATTCCCGGGTTCAGGTATTCGGCAATACCGAAATGAGGTTTTTAGCATCCCTTTCCGATACCGAAAAAGAAAAAACGCTTGAAAGGTTATTCCAATTCGATATTCCATGTATAATTTTAACCGATAGTAATAAGCCGTTTCATATTCTTACGGAACTTGCTAATCAAAGACATATTCCGTTATTTGGTTCCGAATTTGACACTACAAAACTGGTTTATCTGGTTGGAGATTTCCTGGATGATCAATTTGCGCCCAAAATCTCAATACATGGGTCATTTGTTGACGTTTATGGCGTTGGTATGCTATTTGTAGGAAAATCCGGAATTGGTAAAAGTGAGGTTGCTCTAGATTTAATTGAAAGAGGGCATAGGCTTGTTGCCGATGACATAATTATTTTAACTAAAAAGGGTGAAGGCATCTTAATAGGTTCCGGCACGAATTTGGTTAAACATTTTATGGAAATTAGAGGCCTTGGCTTAATTGATGTTGAAAGAATGTTTGGAATTAGAGCCATCAGATATCAAAAAAGGCTTGAAGTAATTGTAGAATTGGAAGTTTGGGATGATGATGCAGAATATACCCGTACGGGCCTAGACGGTGATTTTGTAAAAATTTCCAATATAGAGATTCCTTATGTAAAATTGCCTATATTGCCGGGTAAAAATATTACCGTTATTTCAGAAGTAATCAGTCTAAATTACCTACTTAAACACTATGGGTATGATGCTGCCGGTTATTTTCAGCAAAGATTAACAAGACGCATTAATGGCAAAGGAAAAGACAACCTTAGAGGCGTAGATTACTTTGAACACGATTTTGAATAATTATATGAATAATCACTTGACAAATAATTCTTAATTTTATAGATTCCGCACTCTGTTTATGAAAAAGTTATATTACTTCTCCAAAACGAAACTTCAGTTTATTGAGATAAGAAATTATAAAATTAAACTGACAATATATTTTTCTATGTCTGTTGTTTTATTAAGTTCTGTCTTGTTCGGAAGTTATTATTTTATTAACAACGTAACAAATTCCCAAAGAAGCTTACGCTCTCTTAAAGAAGAAAATAAGGAGTTACGTTATAATTTAGATAAAGTAATGAACAAATTCCAAACGCTCAATAACTCATTGGATAGTTTATCCAATATAAATAATGATTTGAGGATTGCCGCCAATTTATCTCCTATTTCTAAGGATGAAAATATGCTGGGTATTGGCGGGGGATCGTTCGATAATTCCGTGGATTTTTTAAATAATCCTTCGGAACAGAAACTTAAAAAGGTTTTAGCTTTAGTTGATGCTGCTTCCAGGAAAGTAGCGTTTGAAAAAGAGCAATATATACAAATTTCGGCGAAATTAAAGGAAAACAAAAAACTATTTGCTGCTATTCCCGCAATTAGACCTTGTACTGGAAGAGTAACCGATGGATTTGGTATGCGTATGCACCCGATTCTTCATATTTTAAGAATGCATGAGGGAATGGATTTTGAATCGGCTGTCGGATCGCCGGCTTATGCAACCGGAAACGGAGTGGTAAGCTTTGTCGGTCATAGAGGCGGCTACGGTCTTGCAGTGGAAATAAATCACGGGTTCGGGTATGTTACTGTGTATGCTCATTTATCAAAAGCTTTAGTGAAAGAGGGACAAAGAGTAAAAAGGGGACAAGAAATAGCTAAAACCGGAGATACCGGATTATCAACTGGTCCTCATTTACATTATGAAGTTCGTCATAATGGTGTAGCGTTAAATCCTAACCAATTTTTCTTTGGAGATCTAGGCTTCTTTGAATTAACAAGCAAGAACTAAACTATTTTTATTGTGGAGAGAACTTTATGATTTGGACCATTGAACTTGCTTCATATTTGGATGATGCGCCATGGCCTGCAACAAAAGAGGAATTGATTGATTATGCCGAGAGAATTGGGGCACCTTATGAAGTGGTTGAAAATTTAATCGAATTAGAAGATTCTGACGAGCCTTACGAATCTATAGAGGATATTTGGCCCGACTATCCGTCAGATGAAGACTTCTTTTATAATGAAGATGATTATTAATCAAAGCGCCTTAAGCGCTTTTTTTTTGGCTTATGAATTATAATTGGGATAAACTATACGGACAAACTCTTGTTAAAGAAATATTAACTAACTTAATCGATTCTAATAAAATTCCACATGCAATTTTATTCAGCGGGATTGATGGAGTAGGTAAAGATTTTGCGGCAATTAATTTTGCTCAGAATTTAAATTCCAAGTATATATCCCCTGAGAACTCAAATCATATAAATAATTTAATTTCAAATTTTTCCGAACCGTATATAAAATATATTTATCCGCTGCCTCGCGGAAAAAACGAGACGGATTCTACCGGACCGACTGAAAAATTAAGTGCGGATGATATTCAGATTGTAAAGGATGAAATTTCCAAAAAAATAAAAAATCCGTATTACAAAATTTCCATACCCCGTGCATCGAACATAAAAATAATAAGCATCAGATTTTTTAAATAATTTCTTTCCTTTGATTTTTCTGATATTTTTTACAGAATTTTTTTGATGTCCGTTGCCCACTTAATGAATGAGGAAGCTCAAAATGCACTGTTAAAAAGCCTTGAAGAACCGCCGGAAGGGGTAATATTTATTTTAACAACTCCTTTCCCGAACATTCTAAGAGAAACAATAAGATCAAGATGCTGGGTTGTAAATTTTCAGCCGTTAAACAATGATGATCTCAAACATGTGTTAATTTCATATTTCAATACGGAAGAAATCCTGGCTGAAAAAATAGCTCCTTTCTCAGGCGGATCTGTGAGTACTGCTTTACATTTAGTAGAAAATAATTTTGAAGAACTTCTCGAAAAAACTATTTTAATATTAAGATATTCCTTCGGGAAAAAATATCACTCAGCATTAAATGAGTTTTCCGAATTCATATCGGATGGAAATCCGGAAATGATTAAATTAATAATCAATATGATTATTGTATGGCTTAATGATGTTCAAAAATACAGGTACGGAAATGACAATATTTATTTCAATGATTATCTTGAGACAATTCAAAAATTTAATAAAAGATTTCCTGAAGTTAATCTTAGCAATTTGGTAACAAAACTAGAAGAAATTTCGGCTATAATTCGAAATAATATCAACATAAATCTATTGGTCCTAAACATAATTTACGAACTATCGGTATTGACTTTCCCTGTATAATAAAAAATAGGTAAAAACATTAGTCTCTTCATTCCGGTTTTAATTCTGAAAAAAATTTAGTAACATTAAAACAAATATTTATAATTATTAGCGGGGATCAAAAATGAAAAAGATTGTAATTACAGCCGCTAAAAGGACACCAATAGGTGCTTTTAACGGTTCATTGTCGTCATTAAATGCTGCACAACTGGGCAGTACGGCTATTAAAGGCGTGTTGGATGAATCTCATATCGATGTAAATCTTGTTGATGAAGTAATATTCGGAAATGTACTTACTGCCGGTCAAGGTCAGGCACCGGCAAGACAGGCTGCTATTTTTTCGGGGCTTCCAAATAAAACGGAATGTATGACCATTAACAAAATGTGCGGCAGCGGACTGAAAGCTGTTATGCTGGCACAACAGGCAATATTGTGCGGAGACGCCGATATTATTATTGCAGGCGGACAAGAAAGTATGAGTAATGCACCATATATTTTACCGAAAGCAAGAAACGGTTACAGAATGGGGAATGGGGAAGTGGTAGATTCAATGATAAAGGATGGGCTCTGGGATGTCTATAATAATATCCATATGGGAAGCTGCGCCGAATCATGCGCAAGAGATTTTCACTTTACTCGTGAACAGTTAGATAATTTTACAATAAATTCTTACAAGAAAGCTATTGAAGCACAAGAAGCCGGTAAATTTAATGATGAGATAATTAAAGTTTCCGTAAAAACACGAACCGGCGAAATTTTAATAGATACGGATGAAGAACCATCCAAAGTTAATTTTGAAAAAGTTCCGAAAATAAGACCGGTTTTTGAAAAGGACGGTGTTGTAACTGCTGCAAATGCATCCAGCATTAATGACGGAGCGGCTGCTTTAATTGTTATGAGTGAAGAAAAAGCAAAAGAACTGGGTTATAAACCATTGGTGGAAATTATTGCACAAAGCTCTGCTGCCAAAGCTCCGATTGATTTTACAACAGCCCCGGCAGATGCTATAGCGAAAGTTCTAAAGAAAGCAGATATGAAAAAAGAAGAAATAGATTTATTTGAAATAAATGAAGCATTTGCGGTTGTTTCTCTGGCTGTAAATAAACTTCTGGATTTGGATGAGTCTAAAATTAATGTTAACGGCGGTGCCATTGCATTAGGTCATCCTATCGGAGCAAGCGGAGCAAGAATTCTTATTACGTTAATTTATGAAATGAAAAAAAGAAATCTGAAACATGGGCTTGCATCTCTTTGTATTGGAGGCGGCGAAGCATCTGCCTTAATAGTTAAAAATTACGAATAAATATTTCGGGGATAAAATATGGAAATTAAAAAAGTGTCTGTTATAGGCGGCGGAACAATGGGCAATGGTATTGTTCATCTCTTTGCGCTAAATAACATCGATGTTAGCCTGGTTGAACTTGATAATAGCTTAATTGATAAAGCGTTATCGAATATAGTTAAAAATTTAGATAGGCAGATTAAAAAGGGAAGTATCTCGGAGGAGGATAAGAATCAAGCTGTCTCTAAAATCAGTAAAATTGTAGGTGTAGAAAACACACCCATTGACTCTGATTTGGTTATAGAAGCAGTTTATGAAAATAAAGACGCTAAATTGAAAATTTTCGATCAGTTGGAGAAAATAATAAAACCGGAGTCTATATTTGCGTCAAATACTTCCTCTATTTCTATTACTGAATTGTCTGCAGTCCACAGACCCGACAAATTCATCGGTATGCATTTTATGAATCCTGTACCGGTAATGCAATTAGTTGAAATTATTCGTGGATACTCAACTTCCGATGATACTTTTAAAACTATAAAAGAACTATCATTAAAACTGGGAAAAGTTCCCGTAGAAGTATTTGATTATCCGGGATTTATATCTAACAGAGTTCTTATGCCGATGATAAACGAAGCCGTATTTGCTTTAATGGAAGGCGTAGCAACTGCGGAGGATATAGATACCGTAATGAAACTTGGTATGAATCATCCTATGGGACCGCTTACTTTGGCTGACTTTATAGGTCTTGATGTATGCTTGGCAATTATGGAAGTCCTGTATAACGGTTTTAACGATCCTAAATACCGTCCGTGCCCGTTATTGAAAAAAATGGTGGCAGCTAAAAAACTCGGCAGAAAGTCCGGTGAAGGATTTTTTAAATATTAGGTATATTCCGGTTATTTTAAAATTATTTTAAATGAGCCGGCAGCGGAAATGGTACACCCTTTAACTCTTTTAGTTTAATGGAAATAAACCAGTCATCTCCATATTCTGTTAGCTCACGTTTAAAAGATTGATCAAAATTGGCTAATTGTAGTATTCGAAGATAAAAATTTCGTACGGAGTTTCTGACAATTGTATAAGTTACTGCTAAATTGGTTACATCGTCCGGTCCGAAATAAAGTCCGCAGGTATTTATGATGTTATCCTGTTTTTGATTATGAAAGACCCGGTCTAAATCTAATAACATCGCCGATTCATTTTCTATGGTTGAACGATAATTTTTTCTAAATTCTAATATTTTGTCCCGGATTTTTTCATACTGGCTAAGATATACTTTTACTTCATTTAGACTTTTATATTTATAAAGTCTTTTTATCAATGAACTGCTCACACCGATTTCACAGGTATCTCCATAAATAGTTTTTACGGAATCAAGAAGTGATCTTGCGGCGAGATCATTTTTATTTTGAGAGTAAACAAAAAATGAAAAAATAAGTAAGAAAAAGATAGGAAATAATAATTTCATAAAATGTTTTATAACTTAAAATATGTTAATTACTTTTCATAAGTGAAGAGCGCAATAAAATGTCCGATAATGTATATTATGTAAACTTAATAATCTTCCCATTTAGCCAATATGATTAAGTTTTAGAATTACAAAGATGATTATGATAACTAATATAATCCAAATTGCAGAACTTCGTTTTTTCCTTTTAGTGGAAATATTTCTTGAAAAACCTAATCTCCTTTTTTTTCTTTCTTTCGGATCTAACTCAGGATCGTAGTATCTTGGAGTGTAATCAAATATTCTATGTCGCGGTCGTTTCATAAACATGATATACCTCGTTAATTAGTTCTCAAATATTGCCGATACAAACAATCCCGGATCAAAGTTTTGCAGATCATCGATTCCTTCACCGACACCTATATATTTTACGGGAATTTTTTGTTTAGAGCAGATTTGAAAAACAACACCGCCTTTTGCTGTTCCGTCTAGCTTGGTAATTACCAAACCATTAATGTCGGTAACTTTGGAAAATTCATCTGCTTGTACCAAAGCATTCTGACCTGTGTTACCATCAATAACCAATAAAGTTTCATTGGGAGCATGAGGAAGTATTTTTTTAATTACTCTTTTAACTTTGTTCAGCTCTTCCATTAAATTTAATTTATTATGTAAACGGCCTGCAGTATCTATAAGAACAACATCATAATTGTTTTTAACTGCGTGGTTAACGGCATCAAAGGCAACAGAAGAAGGATCCGAGCCTTTGCTTTTCTGAATAATTTCAACTCCGGCTCTTTCAGCCCAAACTTCCAATTGTTCGTTTGCAGCAGCTCTAAATGTGTCTGCTGCACCGACTATTACTTTTAATCCGGCTTTTTTATAATTATGTGCCAGTTTTCCTATTGTTGTGGTCTTCCCTGCTCCGTTTATTCCGACGATTAGAATTACATAAGGCTTGAATTTTTCAATCCCAATTTCTTCATTTTTTTCCGAATCAATTTTTAATGAAGAGGTTAATTCATCTTTTACCGTTTGAATAATGTTAATTCCGGAACGATCCTTATCACTTTTAAGTTTAATCCTTGCATTTTCAATAATTTTTTCAGCAGTATCATATCCGATATCGGATGTAATTAAAATTTCCTCAATTTCATCCAGAGTTTTATTATCCAGTACAGCTTTACCGCTTATTGTTTCATTAATTGTATTAACTATTTTATTTCTTGTTTTTGTTAAACCGGATTTTAACTTGTCGAAGTTTAAATTATTTAGTAGTCCCATATTCATTCTGTAATATAAATTCTTTAGCTCTTATCGCATAGCCTATAAGCGAAGCTATCATTAAAACAATACTTAAATAATAGAATAACATGAAAATAAGATTAGCTTTATTAACATAAAGAAGTATCATTAAAATTACTATACTAATGCTTATTACCGTAATTTTACCGAGCATATTTGAAGGCAGCACTCTTCCTATTTTGTTTGATACAAAAATTCCACCTAAGAAAATTATTAAATCTCGGCATATAATCATTAAAAAATAATAGGTTTCAATCCTGCCGATTAAGAATAGTTTTAATATAATTATTCCGACAACAACTTTATCTGCAAGCGGATCGATAATTTTTCCGAATTCAGTTACTTCATTATACTTTCTTGCTAAAAATCCGTCCAGGATATCGGTTGCCGCAGCAAGTAAACAAAATACCACGGTAATATATCTAATTTCTTCCGATTCAAAATTATCCAAAAGAAACCAGAATGGAATAGCCATAAACAGTCTTACAAGACTTAAAAGATTGGATTTGGTTTTTATTTCCTTAAAGTTAAGATTCATTTAATTACTGCAAATTTCCCTAACTTGTTGCTTATTTCATTATTTGAATTGTCCATTTGAACAACTCTAAAAATATAAATTCCGGTGCTTAATTCGTTTCCGTTTTCATCTTTAAGATTATAATCAATACCGCCGTCTCCGTTATTTTCTTCCAGTTCATTCATTTTTTTTCCGTTAAGATTGAATATTGTAATTTTAGCATGTGCCGGTAAATTTGCAAAAGTAATTTTACCTGTTCCATCTAAAATTCTCGACGGATTAGGATAAACATAAACATCGGAGAGGTTATTTGCAAAGCTTGAAAGTACAATATAACTGCCTGCACCGGAATTAATCGGAATGTTCCCAGTTTCAATTGAAGATTTAATATTTAATACATGTAATGTGTACTCTTTGCCGATTGATCCCACAGGTCTTTTTTTATCTAAGTTTAAATAAATTATTCTGCTGTCCTTATCATCAACCTGGACGGAAGCGACTTTATTAAAAGGAGAAAAAGTATAATTAGCCGTATCTACTGCCATTGACTGATCCACGTCTACATTAAATATTAATTTAACTTTATACGGATTTAATATTTCGTGCGAAGTAACGAAGAAATGGTTTTGAGTAATAATTGAAGTATCAACAGTAAATGTTAAAGTATCCGGTTTTACGGGTGACCCGTAATAATCTTTTAAATAATTAACAATGAGCTTATTCTCCCCTACCGGCAAATTGTTATTAAAGGAAAGCAGGTAAGAATATTGGCTTGCTGCTGAAAAAGAATTAGGATATCCGGAACCTATAACTTCGAATGAATGCAAATTTTCAATTTTGTTTTCTATTCTCTGGGTAAAAGTTACTTTAAGAGAATTTGGAGTTTCATTTTTAATTGCAGCAACCTGTGCCGGGTTATGAGCATATACTTGAATAATTTGACTAAAATTAGAAACCGGGTATTTTTTTGAATTGTCGATTGCCTTAACTGCATAATTATAATTTGTACCTTCAGATACTTGAGTGTCGGTAAAGAAATTATTGGTGGTAGAATCAATCAAAGATAGATTATTCTTATCGGTACCTTTAAATATATCATATAAATTTCCGCTGCCGGTCCAGTTTAAATATATTGAGGCCGAATCCAAGCTATAGCCCGATAAATTATAAGGTGTGCTTGCATGATTAGAAGCTGCAAATTCATAAAAGTCAATTCCCCGGCTTGTCGGGAATGCGACATCATTAACGCCGTTCTTGTTTAAATCGCCGACAAATATTGAATTGGAATTAATATTTTCTTTATAAGAAATTATGGTATTTTTTCCGTTATCATATCTGAATATATAAGAATAAGGAAAAACAAAAAGAACTAAATCATCAACGCCGTTATTTTCAACATTGGCAAACCGTATACTGTTTTCCGTATTTTGAAATTGCAGATTGCTGAATTCTGTTGCCGGATCAATAAAAGCCCGGTCGTATATAATATTTAAAGAGTCGGAAACAAAGTTGAATACTATTAAACGGTAATAAGGAGCTATATCGATGTTTGAATAAGAATGAAGAAGCACAGCCATGTCCTTAGTTCCTTTTCCCGTATAATCTCCTTCGGTAAGGTAAGCCGAAGATCCCATAAATTCCGTAGAAATAACTCTATCTTTTTGAAATTGCTGTACACCGTTAATTTTGTAGCTGAAAATATCTCCGTCTTCATCGGCCATCCATATTTCCTTTTTACCGTCGCCGTCCATATCGGTTACTACGGCATTCGGAAAATCGAGAATATTTTCGCCGGTACCGGGTTGTGTAAAGTTTGATAGAGTTATGGGATTTGATAAACTTAAATCGGAATTAACGTTCCATACGGTTAGTGATGTATCGCTGTTTAGGTCGAGAATTTCGGTTTTATTATTATCATACAGATCTTTTGCTGCTATCGGCCAAAAAGTATTTGAAGTGTCCGAAAATTTTTGAACTAAATTTGTTGAGAACGGACTATCTTGTTCATAAATAAATCCGTTGTAAACAAAATATGAAAGAAAATCTTTTTTGCCGTTGTTATTAAAATCCCCGAAGTCTTTAACAATTTTATTCGGCATCGAATCAATTTTAACAAAATTATTTCCGTTAAGTTTATAGATATACGACACCTTTGGATTACTAATAGGTCTTAACACAACTTCGTTTGAATCATTTGATGTGAGATTTATAGGATTTTGATAAATTTCACCCGCTGGCAATGAGAATGTCTGCTTTGCCTCAAATGCAGGGTTTAAAGGATAATTTGTCTTTATTGAAAAATATGAATTATTCTTTTTTACAATTGTTTTAAGTCCGGCAATATTATCTGCCTCAAAATAAACATCGTATGACGAATTATTATCTATTAAATCAACAGGAACAAATCCGTAGTGATTATCTTTTACAGTTTGAATATTTGTAGCGAAGCCGTCGAGAGTTATAAAATTAAAATTCGTACTTCCGGTTTTTCTATAATACATCCTTACAACCGAAGGCTGGTTAGTAGAACCTGAAGCCATAATTGTTTGTTTCTTCCCGTAAAATGCCGGTCCTACAAAAACCAAACTTAATTTTGGAGGAGATCTTAAAATATAAAAATTAACCCGCTCTTCTTCAGTATTGCCGGTGGTTAAATCTACAAGCATCCTTAAGCAATAAACAGAGTCTTTAAAATCAGCAACATTCAAATTATAAATATTTTTATTATCAAATTGATTTTTTTGATTATTGATTAAAGTAGTCCAGTTTGTTGGATTTAATCCTGTGCCTACAAAAAGGCTAAAATCTTTGAAGTATGCAGACAATACAGTAGCATTGATAGAAACAGTATCGGCATTTGTAGCAAAATCCTGTACCGGGTTATTAAACTTAATTACCGAAGGTGCCAGAACGCTTAAAGCGCGGTATAAATTTAATCTCCCGGCACCGCTTCTTATATCCCAGCCCGGATCTTCAATATCATCTGCTGTGGACTTTAAAATTTGCTTAACTTCTTCGTTTGTATAATTTCCTAAAGATAAAATTAATCCTGCTGCCGCAGAAACAAACGGCGCTGATGCCGATGTACCGCTGACAGTTGCATAACCACCGCCGCGGGCAGTTGTTAAAATATCGGTACCTGGTGCAACCAAATCCAAAGTAGAACCGTAATTCGAACTTGAAGCGACATAATCATCGATAGTTGAGTTTCCTACGCATATTACTTCAGAATATCCAGATGGATAATGCGGCTCATCCGATCCGTCATTTCCGGAACTGGCAACTAAAACCACGCCTTTATTATAGGCATATTTAATTACATCTTTAAGAACATAAGAAAACTGCGTGTCACCGAAACTCATGTTAATAACTTTTACACCCATTTTAACTGCATATAAAATTGCAGCTGCCACATCATCTTCTTCTCCGTATCCGGCCGGGTCAAAAGCTCTTAAATTAAGGATTTTAATTTTGGGAGCGGTTCCGGCAATTCCTATAACATTATTTGTTTCAGCAGCTAATATTCCGGCAATATAAGTACCGTGCCCGTTTTCATCCATCGGATTATTATCCCAATTAAGATAATCGCCGCCGCTTGAATCAAACGGGAAACCTTGCCTGTCCGTAAAATCCCAACCCATATAATCGTCTATAAATCCGTTGCCGTCATCGTCAATACCGTTGGAACGTTTATTATTACCCTGGGAATCTTTTCCTGTTTCACCGGGATTAATATAAATTTTATTTTTAAGATCGGGATGCAGATAGTCGATTCCGGTATCTATTAAACCGATTAGAATTGAATCTGAACCTTGAGTAATGTTCCATGCATCAAAGGCTTTTATTTTTTTTAGAGCCCACTGTTGATCTAACAAACTATCATTTGGGGTATATTCAATTTTATAAATATTTGAAGTTTGGACATAAGCTATTGAAGGATCGGTTTTTGCCTGAGAGATAAAATTTTGTGCCGCAGTACTATCGCTGAAGTTTAATTTTACAATTCTGGAAAGATCCGGATCATTCTTGCCTAAATTTCTTGCAAAGTATTCTCCTGTAACACTTGCTTTTTTTAATGCATTT
>CAZHBJ010000027.1:0-29535 GCA_964530445.1 uncultured Ignavibacteriaceae bacterium | reverse complement strand
ATACCGGCAGGCCGGAACAGAGTTTCTTCTGGTTTAATTAAGATTTATTGAACATCAATTTGCGACATAGTTTAAATCATGTCTTGGCCTCCCGGAATAATCTTCCATGTTAATTAAGTATGGAGTAATTTCACCAAAAAGTTTTCCCTCTTCTTCCTTCATTTCTTTGCTTTTATCAGAATCATTTTTGTAATAATCAGAGGCATTTGCTGCATAGTCTAATACTATTATTTCATTATTATCACCGCCTACGCCCATCAAAAAGATATCATACGCATCCGGGAAATTATACTTTTCATAAAGTGCTTTCCAATCTTTAAGAACCTTCATCACTTCCTGTCTTTTGTCAAGTTTATAATGAATAAATCCCCAATGTACAAATCCTGCCTTATCAAGTGTAATCCTCGGAGTTTTAGGCTCATAAGATAAAGCAGAAGAACGCTCAATTATAAAATCCTTATTCGAAAGTATACTTGCATTATTTTCATCCATCAATTTTGCCCATTTATCTTTGCCTATTTTTTTAATAGCATTTTGAAATACAACAGGCATAGAGTCAATGGCAGCATAACTTGATAAGGGACTGACATAATAGAAATGTAAATCACTTCGCTGGAAGGCGAAAAAGTTAATGGGCAATCCTCCCTCGTGCATCATAGCAGCCCAATCTTTTGAAGTTTTTATGTACTGCGAAATCATATCTACTTTTGCAGTTTCTTCATGTATCAGCCAGAGCTGATCTTTTGCATTTTCTTGAGCAAATACTGTATTGCTAATTAGTAATGAAACAGCAGAAACCAGCAATAGGCCCAGAAGCCATTGTGAAAGTTTTTTAAGCATAACCTCTCCTTTAATTTAGTTTTTAAATAAGGCACTACAACGAACCGAAAACTTGAATTATCAGTCCAGTGGGAATAAATTAATACCGTATACAACTGCAGAATATTTAAATTATTTTTTTGCCGCTATAAAATGAATGAATTTCTGTAGAATGGAATCCGCCGCATTTATAATGTTTATAATACGCTATTGTTTTTATAATGTCAATAAAAATCTTATATTTCTAATATTTTAAATCTAATAAATAATGTTATCCCTCAAAGTTTATCTTATTTCTATTTGTGACTATGCATTTAACTTAAAATATAATTACATTTAACAACATAAAATATGATACGATGTAATAGGACAGGGAAATTATAGCTGCACTAAGTCACCTTAAAGTTTTACTGACCGGATTGTTTATTTGAATTTAATTTTTTTAAGCAAACATCTTTATTGGAATGAAAGTTATTCAGCGTTAACCTAACAGGATAATAAATAAAAACAAACTTAACAAAATATTTAAGGTCTTATGCTTTTCCCTCATGTTCCTTTTAAATCGGGAAAAATTTAAAAAATGATCAGTCTAATTTTTAACTTATTCAGAAAAAATATACTGTTGCTTATTTGATGTATAAACCTAAGGCAATATTCCGGATTATTCTATATAGCATTTTTTTTACTCTATTTCTTTTCCATAATCTTTTCCCGCAGAGTAATGGTATTATAAATGGATTTGTAACCGATTCGACTTCGGGAGAACCTTTAGCATTCTGTAATGTTTACATAAATGAACTGCAGATCGGCGCATCTGCAAATTCGAGGGGATATTATGTTATTACGGCCGTACCGCCGAACAAGTCTTTAACAATTTATTATTCATATGTGGGTTATAAAACAAAAAAAGTTAAAATAATATTACAGTCCGGTGAATCGCTCCGCCTAAATGTTAAATTAACTCCCTCAAGTTTTAAGCTGCACGAAGTTGAAAAAATAGGAGAGCGGGAAATTAGGAAAAATGAATCGGACCTTAGCTTTGACATGATTAATATGAAAGAAGTTCAAGCTATTCCTCAAGGTGTTGAAAGTGACATTTTAAGAACTATTCATTTTCTTCCCGGAGTTCAAAGTTTTGGTGACATTTCGGCAAAATATTATGTACGGGGCGGATCGGGAGATCAAAATCTAATACTCTTCAATGATGTTCCTATTTACAGTCCATTTCATGCAATGGGTTTGTTCGGTGTTGTTGATCCGGATATTATAAACAATGTGGAATTTTATAAAGGTGCTTTCCCGGTTAAATACGGCGGAAGGTTATCTTCAGTACTAAACTTTATTCCGAAAGCAGGAAATATAGTAAAGTATTCAGGGAAAGCTGCACTAAGCCTGCTGTCTGCCAAATTAATGGTTGAAGGACCTTTTTCACACGGTTCTTTTGTAATAACGGGAAGAAAAAGCATCTCAAATTTTATCCTTAAAAAGTTTTTAAATGAAAAAAGTGTTCCGCTTAATTTTTATGATGCTGCATTTAATGCAAATTATTCGGATGATAATGTTTGGAGAGACGTACACTTTTCGATCTTTGGCCTTTTTAGCGGGGATTTTATCAACGGGAATAACCTCGGTTCGGCAAACTATAACTGGAAGAATTATATCCTTGGTTTTAACTTTTTTACTGTATCAAAATTGCCTTATTTTATTAAATTCAGCATAAATACAAGCGATTTCAACGGCGAGGTAATATCGAACGAAAGCGGTGTTAGTCCGCAGAAAAACCATGTAAAGGATTCTAATTTCAAAATCCATTTTAATTATTTTTTAGAAAGTAAAGATGAAATTTATGTCGGACTGGATTATGATGATATTACTACAGATCTTTTCCTTAGGAACTCGTTCGGTAGTGTTACAAATATGGATACGAAGGGAACAAACGGTACAATTTATGCAAATTATAAACTCTTAAGATTTGATAATCTAGGTGTTGATTTCGGGACAAGGTTGAATTTTATTCAGCTTACCGCAGATGATTTCTTCATGGAACCTAGACTGAATTTTAAATATAGGTTTAGTCCTTTATTTGCATTTAAAGGAGCATGGGGAATTTATCAGCAGGAAATGACCACACTTTCCGATGAAAGAGATGTCCTTTCGATTTTCGATCCATGGCTTATAATTCCTTATCCACTTAAGCCGGAAAGGGCAATAACATATATTTCAGGATTTGAATACCAGCCTTTTTTAAGCACCTCTTTTGGATTGGAAGCTTATTATAAAGTTGCTCACAACCTGCCCATAATAAACGATAAAAAATATTTTCCCGAAGATCCCGATTTTATTGAAGGAAGAGGTGAAGCCTATGGAATAGAATTTAAAACCAGTTTAAAATTTTCAGGATTAAGTTTTACCGGTTCCTACACATTCAGCAAATCATTTAAAGAAGTGAACGGTCTTAAATATCCCCCGCGGTATGATTCGCCTAATAATATAAATCTGCTTCTCGAATATTACTTCGGCAGCGGATGGGCATTTAATGCCACATGGAAATTTAACTCGGGGCGTCCGTTTACCCAGATAGAAGGATATTATAATAAATTTGCGCCGGCTGTTAATCTTGGCATAAATTCAATATTTCAATCTTACATACCATATATTATTTTTTATGGGACAAATCTTGCCAGGCTGCCGGATTATCACCGGCTTGATATAAGTCTTTCTAAAGCTTTTAAATTAGGGGATGTATCTTTTCATGCAAATATCAGCGTGTTAAATGTATATAATAGGAAAAACTTTTTTTATTATGATAGGAGTACCGGCAAAGAAGTAAATATGCTGCCTTTCCTGCCCACTGCAACTATAGAGGCAGAATTATGAAAATTAAATTCATAAAAGCATTCATTCTTTTTTTAACTGCAATTTCAATTACTTCATGTAAAAATAGTTTTAGTCCGATTGTAAATTTTAAACAGCAATATGCACTTAATTGTATAATCAGAGGCGATACTTCACTTCAATATGCAACTATAATTAGGAGCTTCAGCAATAAGGATTTTAACAGCAAATCCGCTTTTGTTTCGGGTGCTAAATTGAAGCTGAATTATGACGGGAAGGATTACATATTTCGAGATACTGCTTCAGGAGGCACTGAGGACATAGCTTACTACTATCTTAAAAACCTAAAACCGGAAAATGGAAAAGAACTAAAGATTGAAGCTGATTTGCCCGATGGGACTATTCTTAAATCATCAACGCAAACACCTAATCCGGGAATTTTAATTTTCGGTGGAGATAAGACTATTCCTCCAGAAGACTTCTCAAAAACAATTTCAATAAATTGGAATTTATATAATTATTCCGGAAGGTCTCTTTATTATAAACCGTTTCTTTATATAGATTACAGTGTGAATAACAACGGCACAATAGTTAAAATGCAAAAGGAAGTACCGGTACAGTATAATATAGAAAACAACAAAAATATTCCTGTTTACCCCGCGATTTCAATGAATAAAAGTGTCGAATATTCTCTTAGTGCATTCAACACAGCTTTTTCTGAAATAGAAGATGCAGATTCACTAAGTAATTACAGGATTTTAAATGCTAAGTTTGTACTATGGGTTTTTGATAGAAACCTTGCTGCATATCTTTTATCGACACAAAGTTTACAAAACGATTTTTCATTGAGAATAGAAGCCGCAGATTTTACAAATGTTGAAGGCGGGTTTGGTATATTTGGTACTTTCCTGAGATATGAGAAAAACATTCAATTGAAATCTATTTATTTAATATTAAATTGATGCTTAACCGGCAGTTTACCGGATTGTCAATATTCAAACAAATAAATAAAAGAAACGCCTCCTTTACAAAAAAATCCATAACACTCCGCAAATATAATAACTCATACATTCATGCATCCATACTTTTAGTTTATTAAGTACTTTTAAATTGTTAAGTTCCCGCAAAATGGAAAATGCGTAATGAGATTTTTCCCTGCATTTAAATAAAAATATCTTTACATTTATCCCTGTATAATTTGAGACGATATAAGAGGGCAGGGAAACTATAGCTGCTTTAAGACTCCTATGGGGACAAATCGAAACGTATAAATTTAACATGATTAGAGGTATTCGAAAAATTAACTCAGAATAATTTTGTTTTTGTATGTCTATAAAATAATTAATTGTAAAAGTCATTAGGATATTTAAACCATCAGCAGGAGATTTTTATGAAAATGAATAATTATAAAATTTTGCTTCTTATCATAACTTTTGTAACAGTTTCATTTGTATCCAAAGCACAAAATCAAGAGCCCGACAGCACGAATCTTAAATGCGGTACATGGGCTTTGCAATTTGGAATAGCGAGCAACTTTACACTTACATCATTCCAGGGTTCCACCATAGGGGCTAAGTATCAGATTTCGGAGTCCAGAGCTATCCGGGGAGGAATAACACTTAACGGTAATACAAGCACCAGCCCCGGTTCTTTTTCGGGATCAATTGATGATTCAAGTGCAGGAACAATGCCTGGAAATTCTTCGGCAAAAACGGCAAATATATCATTTGTAGTTCAATACTTGTGGTATATGAATCCGAATGCACCGGTTCATTTGTACATAGGTTTTGGTCCGGCTGTTTCGTATTACTATAGCCATAGTACTTCTGAGAATCCTTTCCTCAATATTAACGGAAATAAAGGTTTTTGGGTACTTGAAAATTACAGTTCAACTAGAACACTATTAGCAGCCGGCGGCACAGTTTCAATCGGGGTTGAATGGTTTGCTTGCAGATGGCTATCTTTACGTGCCGATTATAATGAATTGATTCAATATCAGTGGGGCTCTCAATCATCAAATAGAATGTATAAAGCTGTTTCAAACGTCAATTATGTTTCCTCCAGCCAAAATAATTCTGTTACGACAAAAGTATGGTCATTAAGCGGTTCGTCAGTAAGCTTTGGTTTAAATGTTTATTTGTAAAATCGTTTTTCTATTTTTAACTATATCTTTTAAATAAGAAAAGAAATTTATTATAAAATTAATGTAATAAATGAAATTAAATGTCATCCAAAATAAATAAAATTATTTTCGAAAACTTCCCCGTATTAGAAAGTAAACGTATAAAATACAAAAAGATTCTGGTAACTGATGCGGAGGATATATTTAAAATCAGATCTAGTGATGATGTAATGAAGTATATGGATACTTCAAAAATGATGTCTCGAACGGAATCGATTAAATTTATTGAATCCATGGATGAATCATTTAAAAAAGGCAACGGAATAAATTGGGGACTGATAGAAAAATTTACAAATAATTTTGTCGGATATTTCGGTTTCTGGAGAATCGATTCAAAAAATTGCAGGGGAGAGATTGGTTATGCATTGTGCCCGGAAAGCTGGGGTAAAGGATATATGCTGGAAACATTTCGTACTCTTATAAAATTCGGATTTGAAGAATTAAATCTTCACAGTATTGAAGCAAATGTAAACCCGGAAAATATATCCTCGATAAAATTACTGGAGAAATTCGGTTTTAAAAGGGAAGCATATTTTAAAGAAAATTATTTCTTCAATAATGAATTTAAAGACAGTATAATATATTCATTGCTGAAAAGCGATATGACTAAAAACTAAATGATTTTTAGTGTATTAAGTGTTTTATTGCCTTTTTATCTCGTATGAATTTAGTTCATAAAGTTGCACTAAAGCTTTAAAAAAAACTTTAATTTTGAACACCTATCAGGCCGGACGAATTGATAAAAATATATTTTTGACCAAATTCAAAGAGGTGCGATATGAAAAAAATATCTATTCTGCTTTTTGCACTTTTATTATCATCTTGCGCGTCATATGTAGGAATCCATAATAATAAAGATAATTACGGCAGTTGGAAATTGGTTTATTATAATTCACAAGATGGTAAAACTATAAAGGGGAACATAAAAGATTTAATTAACGCAGTAAAAAACGGGAAACAGGTTAGAGTTGTTATGGGTCAAGGTTCCATAATCTCGGCTGCTAATGCAGATTTCCTTTGGGTTAAGAACAATGTTGTTTATGCTCAGAATAATAGCCAAGTCAGCTGTCACTTTGAAGGAAACAGATTGGTTTTCCAGGATGATTCATATTACTGGATGTTTATTGTTGATACAAATGGAAAACGCGAAGCTATAAGATGGTCTGTAGGTGAGCATGTAACGAAGGGAAAAAGTGAAGAAAGAATTCCCATAAAGTGGTTTGTTAAAAGCTAACTTAAATATTTTTATTAAATTTGCATGTAATAAATTCGGAGTTTAAGATGAAAAAATTATCGTTTTACTTCTTCAGTCTTTCCTTTATTATTCTTAGCTTTAGTTTAACATTCGGACAGGTTGGGTCTGTTAAATTTGAAGTTAAAGTTCCTTCGAAAGGCATGCAAAAGAATTCTTCCGTATTCCTTACCGGATCATTCAACGGCTGGAACCCGCACGACTCAATGTATATAATGCAAAAAGTGAGCAATGATTTGTATTCCCTCACTATTCCTGTTTTTAACGGGAAGAAATACGAATATAAATATACGCTCGGAGGTTGGAATTCGGTTGAAACTTCGCTTAATGATTCGGCAATAAAAAATAGAAAAATGTTTTCTCACGATGGTCTTGCAATAAATGATACTGTATTAAAATGGAAGTCACCGGGACCGGCAGCTAAAAAGGACACAACGCTAAAGTTCAGCAAAAAACAAATGGAAGAAATGGCAAAAATAAAAGCAGAAATAATGATAAAGATTAAAGACAAAATGAAAAATACTCTCGGTATATTAAAAAAAGCTTTTGTTAATATGCTTTCTGATAAGCCGGATATGAAGCTGAGAAAAAAATATCATAAACAAATAGTGAGCAGTATTAATAACGTTTTGGATTTAGCGGCAGATGCTTTGTGGAAAGCAGTCTCGGTGTTTACCCCTGAACAGAAAAAAGCTTTATTAAAGGAAATGAAAAAATCAAAAGATCCTGGTGACTTTTTTAATATTATAACAAAAGCAATGAGCGCACAGCATAAATAATCTTTTAAAGTAGATAAAACATTATAATATTTTAAGACCGATAAAAATTACTCTATTTTAAGTTTCTGTGATAGTCAGTGATATTCTTGCCTATACGCTGAAGTTCATTCTATCCTTCATTTCGGCTCGCAGTCGTGTCGTCGTTGTCCTATCCTGGTTAGATGAAATCACACACCCATTTTTTCAACTCATTAATGAACAATTCTTTTGTATATTTAAAATCCTAAAATTTAATAATACTGAATGATGCCGGAAAACCGCAATAACATAAAAAATAAAAAGATAATTATTAAAGGCGCAAGGGAACATAATCTTAAAAACCTAAGCTTTGAGCTTCCGCGTAATAAAGTGATTGTATTTACCGGTGTAAGCGGAAGCGGCAAATCATCTTTGGTCTTCGATACGATTTATGCCGAAGGTCAGCGCCGTTACGTAGAAAGCTTGTCTGCCTATGCACGCCAATTCCTGGAAAGAATGAATAAACCGGATGTGGATCTTATACAGGGAATTAGTCCTGCTGTTGCAATCGAGCAGAAAACAGGAGCAAAGAACACACGCTCTACAGTGGGAACTACAACCGAAGTTTATGATTATCTTAGATTACTTTATGCAAGAATAGGAAAGACAATTTGTTTTGAATGCGGTAAAGAAGTTAAAAAGGCAACTACCGGAACTGTTTCCGATTGGCTGGAAGAACAGCCTGAAGATTCAAAATTTTACCTTGGGTTTCCACTTCATGCGCATAAAGGTCATACAATTAAAGAAGAAATAGATCTTTTGAAAAAGCGAGGCTTTTTTAGAATTTATTTTAAAAAGAAGCTTGTTGATTTAAACGAAGAGGAAAAAAATCCTTCGAAAAAAGACAAAGTAAGTGTTATAATAGACAGGTTTAAAGTTCAAAAGGGCAAGGTAAGAGAAAGACTTTCTGATGCAATAGAGGTTACATTTAAGGAAGGGGAGGACAGACTTATTTTAATTAATGCCGATACCGGTGAAGAAAAAGAATTTAATAAATTTTATGAATGCTGCGGAATAAGATATGAGGAGCCTGAACCGAGATTCTTTTCATTCAACAATCCATTCGGTGCATGTCCGGTCTGCCAGGGATTCAGCAGAGTAATTGGTGTAGACATGAACCTTGTTATTCCCAATCCGGCACTTACAATTTCCGAAGGAGTTATTGCTCCGTTCAGGTCCGCAAAGTACAGCAGTCATTTAAGAGATCTGGTTAGAAACGCCAAACAGTACAATATTCCTCTTAATGTTCCGTTTAATAAATTGTCGCCTGATCAGGTTTTGCTTATTAGAAAAGGTTTCGGAGATTATATCGGGATAGATAAATTCTTTGAAAAGCTGGAAACCAAAACATACAAAATGCATATAAGAGTTTTGCTGAGCAGGTATAGGGGGTATACTTTGTGTCATGCCTGCAAAGGATCACGACTTAGAAGAGAATCACTTCAAGTGATGATAAACAGCAAATCAATTTATGATGTTGTTAAAATTCCTATTGAGCAGTCGCTTCAATTTTTCCAAGATCTTAAACTTTCCGAATATGATATGCTGGTAGGCGAAAGAGTCCTAAAAGAAATTATTAAAAGATTAACATTTTTAAATGATGTCGGTATTGGTTATTTAACACTTGATAGGTTGAGCAGTTCACTTTCCGGTGGAGAAACTCAAAGAATTAATCTTGCTACTTCTTTAGGTTCCTCGCTTGTAGGTACATTATACGTCCTTGATGAGCCGAGTATCGGTCTGCACCCAAGGGATAATTCCAGGCTGATTAATATTCTGCAGAATCTTAGAGATATAGGCAATACCGTGCTTGTAGTTGAGCATGATCCCGATATGATTAAGCATGCCGACTTGATTGTAGATATGGGACCAAGAGCCGGCGTACATGGCGGGGAAATAATGGCGATGGGTACTTATGAAGAAATATTAAAAAATAAAAATTCATTAACGGGTAAATACCTTTCAGGAAAGTTTGAGATACCTGTCCCCAATAAAAGAAAAACGCAGGCAGCTAAATCTATTTTTATTACCGGAGCACAAGAGCATAATCTTAAGAATATTAATGTTGAAATTCCTTTAAACAAATTTGTTGTTATTACCGGTGTAAGCGGATCGGGGAAAAGCACGTTAATCCATGATATACTTTACGGTGGCCTGGCTAAATATTTGGGAAAGGTTCCTCCAAAAATCGGGAAGTATGATGATATTAAAGGCGGCGAATTTATTGATGATATTGAGATTGTTGATCAATCGCCGATTGGCAAGACTCCGCGTTCAAACCCTATTAGTTATATTAAAGTATATGAACATATTCGAGAGCTGTTTGCTTCCACACATCAAGCAAGGGCAAGAGGCTATAAACCGGGGTTTTTCTCGTTTAATGTTCCCGGAGGAAGATGCGAAACCTGTCAGGGAGACGGATTCATAAAAGTTGAAATGCAGTTTTTAGCGGATTTATATCTGGAATGCGACGACTGCAACGGAACTAGATTTAAAAAGGAAATCAGAGAAATTACTTACAAAGGGAAAAATTTAATAGACGTGCTCGATATGACAGTAGATGAAGCTGTTGAATTTTTCAAAAGTAATGAAAAAATTGTAAGAGGTATTCAGCTTCTTTCCGAAGTCGGTTTGGGTTATTTGAAACTCGGTCAGCCGTCAAATACGTTGTCCGGAGGTGAAGCACAACGAATTAAACTAGCCGCACATCTTACCTCACAACGGGAAAGGAAACATACTTTATTTATTTTTGATGAACCGACAACCGGGCTTCACTTTGACGATATTTCCAAACTGCTTAATTGTTTTAATCTTTTATTGGAAAGAAATAATTCTGTAGTAATTATCGAACATAATCTTGAGATAATCAAATGTGCCGATCATATAATTGATCTTGGTCCCGAAGCTGGTGATAAGGGCGGTGAAGTAATTGCTGTCGGTACTCCGGAAAAAATTATTGATCATCCGGAATCATGGACAGGTAAATATTTAAAGTCTTATTTTGATTGATGAAAGTTTGATTAATTAAATAACTTTTAGTTTCTTACTTAGGCAATTAATATTCCTTCAAAGCGGAAATCTAAATTTTCTAAAATCCATTTGATAGATGTCTATTTCTTTCAAGATGAAAATTATTTATTTCTTATTCCCTGTCGCTGTATTTATAATTACCTATCTGGTAATCAACCCGGAGAATTATCATAATTCAGATAAAATTAACAAAAATTCAGAAATTAACAGGCGTTCGTTATTTGAGGACTTATATCATCACGGAGGATTAATAATTTATGCTGCTTCGAATCCTTCTATCTCACAGCAATATTTAAATGCTGCGGAAGATATTCGAAAAAATTTCAGATGGGCACAATTAAAAATCATTGCCGATACCGCAGTAACTTTATCGGAATTAAAAAGCAATTCCTTAATTATCCTCGGGACATTTAAATCAAATAAAATATTAAGAAAATTATCGAAAAACCTCCCTCTAAAATTTACAGATTCAAGCTTTACCTTTCGTTTGCAAACTTTTAAAAATCCTTCAACAACAGTAAATCTATTTTATTATAATCCCCTAAATAGGAATAAATTATGTTATATAATTTCCGGGATTGATGATAAATATGTTTATAAGTTTTCTAATAATAGAGCAATAGGCGATGTAAGAATAATACAAGACGGTTTATGCTCCGAATTGGGATTCTTTAAGTATGATTCAAATGGCAATTGGGTAATTGATGAAAAAAGATTCCGTAATTTTTGGAAAGAGAGAAAAGTTTATAGTATATCCAAAAATTTTAAATACACGGTTTTTTCCAACAAAATAAATTATGAACAGATTAAAAAGATAAATGAGGTTAATGAAGCTTCATTAAAAAAGATAAAATTATTCTTAGGTAAAAACTTTCATTTTTCAAAAATTAACTTCAACATTTTCGATAACTTTGAAGATAAAGGTCTTATTACCGGAAATACCCAGCTTTCAAATATTGATAATGCAGACAGCACAATTGATTTAGTTGTGAATAATTGGATCAGCGGGAATGATTTTTCTAAGACTGCTTCATTTTTAATAAAGAAAAATTTCAAAGATCCCAAAATCGATTTCCTTGAACGGGGACTTTCTTTTTACTTCTCCACTAATTGGAGGAAAAAAGGCTGGAGATTTTGGGCAAGTTTTCTTTATCATTCTGGAGATATGCAGGCGCTTACCGAAATATTGAGTAACGACAGGCTCAATTATGATTCTTATTTTATTACCGATCCTCTTTCTGCAGGCTTTGTATCTTTTTTAATATATAAATACGGTAAGGATAATTTTATTAAGAATTACCTGAAGTGGAATAAGAGAGATTTACATTTAGAGGGAGAGTGGAAAAAATATTTGGCAGGTATTTCAAAAAATTATTTAAATGAAATTAAGGATTATAAAAATAATTTTCCCAAAGATATTCCTGTATTTCAAAAAGGATTTTGTTTTGCTCATGAAGGATACGATATATACAACGGGTATTTGTCGAGAGATGCAAAACGGTCTGTTGAAAAGATGAAAAGCTTGGGTGCAAACTCATTTTCAATTACACCCTTTACATCAATGCGGAATGCAAATAAACCTGTTCCCTTAAAGTTTTGGGAATTTGCCGGTGCGGAAAATGATGAAAGCCTGATTTATTTATCTCATCTTTCTAAATCTTTGGCTATGAATGTCATTCTTAAGCCTCAAATTTATTTGGGCGAAAATAGCTGGCCTGGAAATATTAAAATGACAAATAAAAATGACTGGCAAAAATTCTTCCGTTATTATTACAACTGGATAAGTCATTATGCAATGCTTGCGGAAATGTATAAGATCCCGATTTTGTGTATCGGGAATGAACTTTCGAAAACAACGGTCGGGCATGAGGAAGATTGGATTAAAATTGTAAAAAAAATAAGAAAAATATATGACGGCAAGATAGTTTACGGATCAAATTGGAATTCCGAATTTTCAAAGCTCACTTTCTGGAAATACTTCGACTATATCGGATTAAGTGAATATTTCCCTCTCAGCGATAAAAACAATCCTACCGATGAAGATCTTTATAAAGGTGCCCAGGTAGTTATGAAAAAAATTCATTCCATACAAGAAAAATACAACAAGCCGATAATTTTTACGGAGGTTGGTTTTAGGAGTACGGAAGAACCCTGGAAAACCGCTCTTGAATCAGATACAAAAAATAAAGTAAGTCTTCAAAATCAGGCAAGATGCTACAACGCCTTATTTAAAGCAGCATACAATAAAAAATGGCTGGCCGGAATGTACTGGTGGAAATGGCCGAGCTATTTAACATACGGCGGCAGCCCTGAAAATATACATTATACTCCGAACAATAAACCGGCAGAAGAAGTAGTTAAAAAATGGTATTCTAAATTATGGAATTGATATTCTTATTTTAAATTTAATTACAATTCTAACTCCTATTTTTTAAAATACTAATGACATATTTTTTGTCGATTGTGATGTAATACGTACCATCGAATCATTATTATATTTAAACTTTAACACAATTTTCTATCCCCTTTTGGGAAGTTAAGATAAAATATACCTATTTCTTAAAGTGACAAATTTACTTCTAAACAACAACCGTATTTTAAATATCCTTTTCAACCTACATTATAATTTTATTAAGGAGAACAAACATGAACAGCGAATGTAAAGAAACTGCAGAAAGCAGACCGCTTTACAAAATAAAAAATTATTTTCCGATTATTTCGATGTTAGCATTATTAATTGCTACTGTATTTTTATTTTTATCACCAAATGGCTTTGCATCGGAAAAATCCGGCAATAATAAAGTTTTACGTTCCACGTTAAAGAACGGACTTAAAGTTGTAATTGTAAGAGACCCGATTGCTCCTGTAGTTACAACAGAGATCAATTACCTGGTTGGTTCAAACGAAGCCCCGAAAGGATTTCCCGGTATGGCTCACGCTCTTGAACATATGATGTTCAGAGGAAGCGAAGGACTTTCGGCAGATCAGCTTGCGGATATTACCGCCGCTATGGGCGGAGACTTTGATGCCGACACAAGACAGACGGTTACTCAATATTTTTTTACAGCTCCTTCCGAAGACCTGGATGTTGCACTACATATAGAAGCAATCAGAATGAAAAGTATTTTAGCCACTGATTCTTTATGGAAAAATGAAAGAGGTGCCATTGAACAGGAAGTTGCATCGGACTTGTCAAATCCTGAGTATGTATTTTACAAAAAGCTTTTGGCTGCAATTTTTAAAGGAACACCTTATGCACATGATGCTTTGGGTACACGTCCTTCTTTTAACAAAACTACCGGGGCTATGCTTCAAAAGTTTCATAGATCCTGGTACGCACCGAATAATGCTATCCTTATAATAGTTGGTGATGTTCAACCGGAGAAAGCATTAAATGAAGTTAAAAAATTATTTTCCGGTATCCCTTCTAAAAAACTTCCGGAAAGACCTGCAGTAAATCTGGAAAGTATAAAACCCGATACGTTAAATCTTAATACCGACTTACCATACGGCTTTGCAATTGTTACATATCGCATGCCCGGTTCTAACAGCCCGGATTATGCAGCAGCTCAAATTTTATCCGATATACTAAGCAACCAGAGAAGTGACTTATATTCAAAGTTGGTTCCTACCGGTAAAGCTTTGTATGCAGGATTCGAGTATTCCGATTTACCTGAATCCGGACTGGGATTTGGTTTGGCTGTGTTTCCAAAAGGCGGTAATTCAAAATCTTTAATAAAAAATGTAAAATCAATCCTGGATAGTTATGTTAAAAACGGTTTCCCTGAAGATTTAGTGAATGCAGAAAAGAAACATGAGCTTACTGAAGCGGAATATGAAAAGAATTCTGTTTCCGGATTAGCATCCGCCTGGTCGGAAGCATTAGCTGTTGAAGGAAGGAATTCACCTGAAGATGATCTTAATGCTTTGGAAAAAGTAACGGTGGAAGATGTAAACAGAGTTGCAAAGGAATACTTAAATGCAGATCATGCAATTTTTGCAGTACTTACACCTCAATCATCAGGTAAGCCGATTTCAAAAAAAGGATTCGGTGGAAAGGAATCATTTGCGCCTAAAAATCCGAAACCTGTTAAATTACCTGCATGGGCAAATCAAGCGATGGGAAGACTATCGGTCCCGCCTTCTGTTGTAAATCCAACTGTAATGAATCTGTCAAACGGGTTAAAGCTGATAGTTCAGCCTGAAAATGTAAGCAACACCATAAGTGTATACGGAAGGATAAAAAATAATTCCGATCTGGAAACGCCTAAGGATAAAGATGGCGCTTCTAGTGTGCTTGGTCAGTTGTTCTCTTACGGATCAAAATCATTAGATCGTGTAGCTTTTCAAAAAGCGTTGGACGATATAGGTGCCGATGAATCTGCCGGTACAAGTTTTTCTGTTCAAATGCTTGCAAATGACTTTGATCAGGGTGTAAGACTTTTAGCAGACAATGAATTAAATCCTGGCTTGCCTGAACATGCTTTTAAAGTTATACAAATGCAGACAGCCGCAACGGTAGCCGGTGAATTAAAAAGCCCTGATTATCTTACCGGGCGTGCATTAAGAAAAGCGCTATATCCTGAAAATGATCCCGTTTTACGTGAGACAACTCCGAAAACTGTTAAATCGTTAACTCTTAAAGATGTCCAAAATTATTATAAAAAAGTTTACAGACCAGATCTTACAACAATTGTTGTAATTGGTAAGACTACTCCCGATGAAGCAAAAAAAGTTATAGAAAAATATTTTGGAGATTGGAAAGCAGAAGGATCGAAACCCGAAACTGAGTTACCGTCGATACCGCTGAGTAAGCCGTCTACTTCGGCCGTTCCGGATGTAAGCAGGGTTCAGGACAAAGTTACACTTTCCGAAACACTCGGACTTACACGTTCCAATCCTGATTATTATGCACTTGAACTCGGCAACCATGTTTTAGGCGGTGCATTTTATGCTACCCGTTTATATAAAGATTTAAGAGAAAATTCCGGTTTAGTCTATTATGTCTTATCATCGTTCTCAATTGGCAAAACAAGATCGACATATTCCGTACGTTATGGTTGCGATCCTCCTAATGTTTCAAAAGCTAGAGCGATTGTAGAACGGGATTTAAAACAAATGCAGACTAAAGTTGTAACTCCTCACGAATTGAGGCAAGCAAAAGCTATGTTAATGAGAGAGATACCACTTTCCGAATCTAGCCTTGGGAGTATTGCAGGCGGATTATTATCGCGCTCATTAAATGATCTTCCGCTCGATGAACCGACATTAGCTGCTAAGAAATATTTAAAACTCACTGCTAAACAAGTTAAGGATGCTTATGCTAAATGGTTAAGACCGGGAGATTTTGTTCAAGTAACAGAAGGTCCTAATCCCAAATAATAATTTTTAGCTTAAAATAATTAACACATACTCCCCGGAAGCTTCAACTTAACTGCCGGGGAGTTCTTATAAATATTATAAATTTAATTCAACAGATCAAGGGATCTTTGTATAGTTACAAAAATTATTGAATAAAAAGTGATTTAAATAGTAAAATATTGAAAATAATTTGAATAAATAATTGTAATCTCTTGATTCTAAATTGTCTCGCAAATAAGTTTCGACTGTACTTTTTTGAAAAAATAGAATTAAATCTTTGAGGGAGTGAAATGAGTCTAAGCCAAATCGCACGATCTATCAGCGCCTCACCGACATTAAAATTAAATGAGAAAGCGGCAATTCTAAGAGATAAAGGAGAACCGGTTATCCATTTAGGTGGGGGAGAACCAAAGAGTAAAGTTCCTATGGATGCAATTTTAGCTACTGCGGCACATTTAAATACCGGCGAAGTAAGATATGCGCCTGCAGATGGAATACCTGCTTTAAAGAAAGCTATAATTAGATACACAGATGAATTTTATAACCGCCATGTCTCTCCTGAAAATGTTATTGCTTCCGGCGGGGCAAAGCAGGCAATAATGGTTGCACTTCAAGCAATACTTAATCCGCAGGATGAAATTGTTTATCCGGCGCCATACTGGGTTAGTTATCCGGAGATGGCAAAGTTGTGTGGAGCTATAGGTGTTGCTGCTTTACCGGAAGACGGAAGTTTTTATCCTAGAATACAGGATATTGAGCAGCGGGTCGGCTCCTCCACAAAAGCAGTTCTTATAAATAGTCCGAATAATCCTTCAGGTGCAATGTATTCCGAAGAGTTTATTTCGGATGTTGTGAACTTCTGTGAGAAAAAAGATTTATACTTAATTATGGATGATATTTATCATCGTCTTATTTTTGACGACAAAAAACCGATAAATTGCTTTAATTATGCAAAAGATAAATCCGAAAAATCTAAAATTATTCTCATCAACGGAGTGTCAAAACAATATGCAATGACGGGATTCAGAATAGGCTGGGCGGTTGCAAATAAAAAGATTATCGAAGCTATGGCGAATATTCAAGGCCACCAAACTTCAGGGCCGTCTATTTTATTACAAAAAGCTGCGGTCGGTGCTCTAAACGGTATTCAATCGAGTGTTGAAAGTTTAAGAGTAACACTGGAAAATAACCGCAACATAATGATCGATCTTTTAAATTCATTTGAAGGTGTTAAGGTTACAAAGCCCGACGGTACTTTTTATTGTTTTGCAGACTTCAGCGCTTACCAAAAGAAATCAAACAAGCTTTCCGAGTTTTTAATTGATAAAGTTATGGTGCTTACAGTTCCGGGTGCTGAGTTCGGAATGGAAGGACACCTAAGATTAAGCTACTGCGGTTCGGTAAAAGATATAACCGAAGGTGTTGAAAGAATGAAGTGGGCGTTGGATCCTAACTCACCTAACGAACTTTACATTGGCGATCGTAAATTAGTGAGGGATTGGTCATGAGTAAATATTTAGAATTTAATACTCCGGCAATTAAACAAGCCAAAGATTTGGCTTCCGATTATTCATTATCCAATCACGGCTTTAATTATCTCGATAACGTTTATTGGAATCTTCCCGAATCTTCTCTTTATGAAGAAGCCATATTTCGTAATGAAGGGCGTGTTTCGGAAGGCGGGCCGTTCGTCGTTAAAACAGGAAAGCACACTGCAAGAGCCGCTGCCGATAAATTTATTGTTAAAGAAGAAACTACCGATAAAAATATTTGGTGGGGCGTTCATAACAGACCTTTCAGTTTGGAAAAATTTAACGCATTGATGCAGCGTGTTGAAGCTTATGCACAAGGCGAAGAATTTTTTGTACAGGATTGTTATGTTGGTGCCGATCCAGAATATCAGATGCCTATTAGGATAATTACGGAAAAAGCATGGCACAGCTTATTCGCAAGGAATATGTTTATAACTACTTCCAATCCGGATGAGTTAAAAAAGTTTGTACCGGATTTTACCGTTATTGCAGTGCCCGGTTTTAAGGTAGATCCTAAAATTGACGGTACCAGAACCGAAACAGGAATAATATTAAACTTTGATTCAAGAATTGCAGTGATAGCAAATTCACTTTACGGGGGGGAAATTAAAAAATCCGTTTTTACATTGTTGAATTTCCTTCTCACATTTAAAGATGTCTTACCAATGCATTGCTCCGCAAATGTAGGAAAGGATGGAGATGTTGCATTGTTCTTCGGATTAAGCGGAACCGGTAAAACTACATTATCGGCCGATCCTAAAAGAAAGCTTATAGGGGATGATGAACACGGCTGGAGTTCCGATGGAGTATTTAACTTTGAAGGCGGCTGCTATGCAAAAGTAATCCGGCTGTCTGCAGATCATGAACCGGAAATTTATGCGACTACAAAACAATTCGGAACGATCCTGGAAAATGTAGTTTTCGATCCGGTAACGAGAAAGATAGATTTAAATGATGATTCGTATACGGAAAATACAAGGGCATCTTATCCTCTGGAATTTATCCCGAATATAGTACCGGAAGGGTATGTTCGCACTCATCCTAAAAATATTATTTTCCTCACTTGCGATGCCTCGGGAGTTTTGCCTCCAATTTCAAAATTAAATCCTGCACAGGCTCAATATCACTTTATTAGCGGCTATACATCAAAAATAGCAGGTACGGAAATCGGGTTGGGTATTGAACCGCAAATTACATTCAGTGCATGTTTTGGTGCGCCGTTTATGGTGCGTCATCCTTTTGAATATGCTGCCATGCTGAAAGAAAGAATGATTAAAAATAACGCTCAATGCTGGCTTGTAAATACCGGCTGGGTCGGCGGAAGATTCGGTGTCGGCAAAAGAATTAGTATTAAGCATACAAGAAGCCTTCTTAATGCGGCACTTGAAGGAAAGTTAAAGAAAGTTAAATATCGAAAAGATAAATTATTCGGATTTGAAGTTCCGTTAAGCTGTCCTGATGTTCCCGAAGAAGTTCTGGATCCTTCCAGTTCTTGGGGTGATAAAAATGAATACTGGAAAAAGTACGATGCATTAGCTGCAAGATTTATTGAGAACTTTAAATTGTTCGAAAAAGGATCTTCGGAAGAAGTTATTAAAGCCGGACCGAAAAGACTTTCGAAGAAATAATTTTTTCATAAATATTTTATGAACAGCGTGTTATTAGGTCTTTAATAACACGCTTTTTTTATTTATTTCTTCAAATGATAATGATTTATTGTTTCCTCTATCCCTTTTTCATAGGGTGTAGGTGTAAAGTTAAATTGTTTCTCAAACTTGGATGAATCAAAAATATAATCGAATTCGTTTTGATAGAGCATTTCATAAATCTCTTTAACTGTGCCGTTAAATATTCCTGTTAATTTTATCATCCATTTTTTTAATACCGTGAATTTTGGCTCAACTCCCAATTTATGAGCAACTATTTTAATAAAGTCTTCGTTTGTAAGCGCCGGACCTGCGGTGGGCATGTGCCAAGTTTGATTAAATGCTGATTCTGTTTTAGACAAAAGATAGAGAGCTTTACCACAGTCTGTTGTGTAAGTATAAGAATGTTTTGTCCTTACGTTAGCCAGACATTGAGCTCTTTTACCATTTGCCAGGTTCTTAAAAATCATAATATAAGGTATGCTGCCTTTTTCAGAATATGGTCCGTAAAAATCTGCTGCTCTGGCAATTATAGCCGTAATATTTTTATTTTTCATTTCATCCAGTAACTGCTCATTTAGTTTTGCTCTCAGTTCACCTTTTTTACTGCACGGATTAAACGGAGTTTGTTCAGTCATGCTGCCGTCGACTTTTCCGTATGAATAAACATTATCAAAAAATATAAGTCGCGCGTTTTTGAATTTGCATGCTTCAATCGTATTCGTCATAATTTTAGGCCATTGTTCTCTCCAAACATTTATATTATACTGAAGACCGGCAAGCAGATAAACTGTAGAATTATCTTCAACAGCATTTTTTACATCATTTAAAATTGTTAAATCCGCTTTCGCTGATTTAGCGTTATCTAAACTATGTTCATTCCGTGAAACTAATTTGACTGATTCGTTGTTGGCAAGAAGCTCATTTGCTAAAGTATTACCGATGGCTCCTCCTGCACCGAAAAGTATGTGCTTGATTTTATTTTCCATTTCTAATCTCCTAATTATTCTAATTAAATTATATACGCTATAAATATTGGAACAATTTTAGACTATTTTTAATTTTTTCCCGCAAGTAAAGATAATAATAAAAGATATTAATTATGATGTAAGCTTATATTACTCTTATCGGATTTTATGTATTCACTTTAGTGTCTATTAGTATAATATTTACAATGCACACCTGATAAAATAATTTTTAAAACCTTTGCACGGTTTAGTTAATTTCTTTAGCTTCGCAGTAATAAATACCGATCTTTACATTACTTCAACTATATAATGATTGAAAAGCTAAAAGAACTTGAAAAGACAGCTAGATTATTGGAACCATCTTCAGTAGAAAGAAATTCTCTGTTGAAAAAAACAATTCAATATTCCGAGAATTTTCTTAATAATCTTGAATCGTCACTTACATATACATTGCCAAAGGAAAGCCGCGGCGAAATATTTAACTCTAAAAATTTCGAAAAGCCCGTTAATATTGATCAGATACTTAATATTTTGCAAAAAGGTGTGGATACTACAGGAATTAATCCCGCTTCCGGAGGGCATCTCGGTTATATACCGGGAGGTGGAATTTATCTTTCTTCTTTAGGAGATTATTTAGCCGCTGTTACAAACCGTTACGCAGGTGTCTACTTTGCTTCGCCTGGTGCCGTGCAACTGGAAAACTCGCTTATTGATTGGATGGCTGGTTTAATTGGTTACCCTAAAAATTCCGGCGGCAACTTAACATCCGGCGGAAGTATTTCTAATCTAATCGCAATTGTTACGGCGCGTGAAGCTTTCAATATTAAGCCTAATGAAATAAAAAGGACTGTAGTTTATTTAACAGCTCAGGCGCATCATTCAATAGAAAAATCACTAAAAATTGCAGGATTACATAATTGTGTAAAACATTATATCCCCATGGATTCAGGATATAGAATGAATCCTGAAAGTTTGGAGCAATTAATAATTCAAGATAAAAAGTGCGGATTGAATCCGTGGCTGTTAGTAGGATCGGCCGGGACAACAGAAGTTGGTGCTGTTGATCCTCTGAATTCTTTAGGCGGGATTGCAAAAAAATATAATCTCTGGTTTCATATTGACGGAGCCTACGGTACATTTTTTATTCTAAGTGAAACCGGTAAAAAAATATTAAACGGGCTGGAAGAATCCGATTCCATAATTATGGATCCTCATAAAAGTTTATTTCTTCCTTACGGTTCCGGAGCAGTATTAATTAAAGATAAGAAGCATCTATTTAATGCACATAGTTATCAAGCCGGTTATATGCAGGATGCTTTCGATTCAAATGAAGAATTATCACCTGCGGATTTGTCTCCTGAATTATCAAAACATTTTAGAGGACTAAGACTATGGCTTCCGTTAAAACTTCTGGGGTTAAATCCTTTTCGTGCAGCTCTGGAAGAAAAAATACTTCTTGCCAGGTATGCTTATGATAAATTAAAAGAAATGAATAATATTGAGTTAGGTAATTATCCGGATCTTTCCGTTGTAACATTTAGGTACCTGTTAAAAAACGGTGATTCAGATAATTTCAATAAAAGACTAATTGAAGAAATTCAAAAAGACGGAAGAGTCTTCTTATCTTCTACAATTCTTAACGGAAAATACATTTTACGGATGGCTGTTGTTTCTTTTAGAACTCATTTAAAAGAAATTGATCTTGCATTGGAAATAATTAAAGAAAAAATAATTCTTTTGTTAAAGTAAGGTTTAATTATTAATACTAATAGAAATTTATATAGGTAAAATATGAATTGGATTATCTTATTTGTCGCCGGAATATTTGAAACCTCATGGGCCGTCGGAATGAAATACTCGGACGGGTTTACAAAATTATATCCGAGTATTTTTACAATATTAACGATGGCAATGAGCGTTTATCTTCTTTCAGTTTCATTAAAAACTATTCCGGTCGGAACGGCGTATGCAGTTTGGACAGGCATCGGTGCGGTTGGTACAGCAATCCTCGGGATTATTTTGTTCGGAGAATCAAAAGAATTAATAAGAATAGGATTTATATTTGTTATAATTGTCGGGATAATCGGTTTAAGAATATTTTCATAATATTAAAATAAAAAATGTTACTAAATAACTTACGTTATACATATTTATATTTGAAATAAACGGATATTATATGGCGGGTGAAACAAGTGCCGGTTTATTAATGTATACAAAAACGAATGGAATTCTGAAAGTATTTTTAGTCCATCCGGGCGGTCCGTTTTTTAAAAATAAAGGTGATGGATTTTGGGGCATACCAAAAGGACTCATAGAAAAAGATGAAGAATATATTCAAACTGCCATCAGAGAGTTTAAAGAAGAAACCGGTATTGACTCTAAAGGGGAATATTTACCTTTAGGTTCAATTAAACAGAAAAACAAAAAAATTGTTTATGCATGGGCGTTTGAAACAGAAAATGATGAGCAGCATTTTATAAAGAGCAATACATTTAAATTAGAATGGCCTCCGCATTCCGGAAATATCCAGGAATTCCCGGAAATAGATAAGGCGGAATTTTTCACTATTGAAACTGCTAAAAAGAAAATAAATGAGGCGCAGATAGCACTTATTACCAGGCTTGAAAAACACTTAAAGTCGAATTAAAATTTAACTTCTTTGGAGAAGATATGAAAAATAAAATCTTTACTATCGCAGCTTTCATATTAATTATCGTATTTCATTTTACCGGTTTTTCAAAAGGAAAGATCATATCCTCAAAAACAAATAAATACACAATTGTAATTCACGGTGGTGCAGGAACAATAAGTAAAAATTTACCCGATTCTGTTAAACAGGCTTATATTAAATCATTGAAAGAAGCACTCAATATTGGGAAAAATATTCTTGCAAAAGGCGGTACAAGTCTGGATGCCTGTGAACAAGTAATAAGATACTTTGAAAATAATCCTAAATTTAATGCAGGTAAAGGAGCGGTATATACTTCTGCCGGTACACATGAAATGGATGCTTCAATTATGAACGGAAAAGATTTATCATGCGGTGCTGTTGCAGGGGTAGAACATGTTCCGCATCCGATATCTTTAGCACATTTGGTTATGGAAAAAACTCCGCATGTACTACTTGCTTATCATGGTGCGGAAGAATTTGCTAAGAAAATGGGAATAAAACTTGTACCTCAAAGCTATTTCGATACACCTGAAAGATTAAAGCAGCTTAAAGAATTTCAAAAAGAATTGAAAGAAGGAAAACACGGTACCGTGGGCTGTGTTGCTTTGGACGAATATGGAAATTTAGCAGCGGCTACTTCTACCGGAGGTATGACAAATAAAATGCCAGGAAGAATAGGTGATTCTCCTTTAATTGGAGACGGAACTTATGCAAATAATAAAACTTGTGCAGTTTCATGTACCGGTTGGGGGGAAAAGTTTATTAAACACACTGTAGCTTTTAATGTTTCCGCATTAATGGAGTATAAAGGAATGTCGCTTAAAGATGCAGCCGATCAAATTATTTATAAAGTATTGCAGCCAGGGGACGGCGGTCTTATCGCTGTTGACAAGGATGGTAATTATACTATGCCGTTCAGCACTGAAGGGATGTTTAGGGGTGTAGCAACTTCAACAGGAACTTTTAAAGTAGCAATCTGGAAATGAATTAATAAAGTAGGAGATTAAATGGAAAGACCAAAACAAAACGAATATGCACCTTATTATGATAAATATATTAAGCAATTAGCCGGAAATGATATTCTAAAGATACTGACTGAACAACTTGAAAGGACTATGAATTTTTTCAAATCAATTAATGAAGATAAGGGCAATTATGCTTTTGCTGAAGGGAAGTGGAGTATTAAAGAGGTTTTAGGACATGTAATCGATACTGAAAGAGTTTTCAGCTACAGGGCATTATGTATTGCCAGAGGGGAAAAGCAGTCACTGCCCGGTTTTGAGCAGGATGATTATGTTAAGACTGCGCAATTTAATAAGAGAACTCTTTCAAGTTTAGTTGATGATTATAAATTTACGAGGGAAGCTGATATTGCATTATTTAAAGGTTTTGATGAAGAATCCATCGGACGATGGGGGACAGCAAGTAATAACAAAGTTACCGTAAGGGCAATAATGTTTATAATTGCGGGGCATGAGGAACATCATATAAATATTTTAAAAGAGAAATATATTAAACTTTGATTACTCTCGAGTATAATTATTAATCCTTATCTTATTAAAATTTTTAAACTAATTTGTAATAAGTAGATTAAATCCAAATCATTAGCATAATAAAAAATTATTTTATTGCTATTATTTTTTTTGAAATATTATCTTTCAAAGATGTTGAATTTCCCCAAAGGAGAAAAATCATTCAGCCGGGGGTAATAGCCCCGGATAAATTTGCAAACATTTTAGTTCATATAATTTTTTCGACCAAAAATCGCTATCCTTTTCTATCAGATGAAGCTATTCGCAATGAAATGCATGCATATCTTGGCGGGATATGCAATAACTTGAATTGTCCGGTGCTTTTGGTGGGAGGGATATATGATCACGTCCATATTTTATTTAAACATTCAAGGAATATACCAACAGCAAAATTAACAGGAGAAGTAAAACGAGAATCATCTAAATGGGTAAAGACGAAAGGAGGTATGCTGGAAAAGTTTGGATGGCAAAATGGTTATGGAGCCTTTTCAGTTGGTAAATCTGAAATAGAAAAGGTAAAGGCTTAGATATTAAATCAAGAAGAACACCATAGAAAGAAGACTTTTCAGGATGAATTAAGACAATTTCTGATAGAATATAAAATAGAATTTGAATATGGGAATAGTTTTTTTATTTCACCCTTACAGGGTTTCAGGAAACACTACTGATTAAATTAAAAAACCGGGACGATGTCCCGGTCTTTAATATTAAACCCCTTTGGGGTAAAATAAAGAATGAAGAAAAAAATAGTATAGAGTAAATTTGAGAATCGTTTAGCATGAAATTTTCTTGAAATCTATAAAATGAAAAACTTTTTTTATAATTCTTCACTAAGATAATCCACGAATCATTAAATAATTTTATAAATCTCTTTTATAATTTTACCGGAGGCGCCTAAATTTTCTTGAACATAATCGTGAGAAATTTTACCCATTTTTTTTCTAAGATTTTCATCTGCAAAAAGTTTTCTTAGCTGCCTGTAAGCATCGCTCCTATTTGTAATCTCTATTGCACCGCCGCGTTTTAGCAACTGACGGGATTCCTGGGAATTTTCGTTTTTAGGTCCGAATAAAACCGGAATACCGTATACCGCTGCTTCCAGTACATTATGAATCCCCTGCTTAAAGCTTCCGCCAATATATGCAGCATCGGCATAAGTATATAATGTAAGTAATATCCCGATTGAATCTATTATAATTACTCTTTCACCTTTATAGTTGTTTAAAAATGAAAACCTTATTGTGTTTAATTTCCCCGAAAATTCGTTTTCAATTTTCTCCAGATGGATAAGCGTAGGCTCGTGTGGTGCTATTAATAAAATTAAATTCTTCTCATATTTGGTAAGTTTTAAAAAAGCGGAAAGAATGACTTCTTCGTCGGCTTCCCACGTACTGCCGGCAACAAAAATCTTTTTGTCTTTTAGTATGTTTTCTTTGATTAGATTTCTTTCTCTTGCCGAAATACTTCTTTGATAAACTCTGTCGAATCTTGTATCGCCGACTACTTGAAGCTGTTTATCTGTACATCCGAAAGTTTTAAAACCCTCTGAATCCGCTTCCGATACCGTCAAGATCCTTGTTAAATTTCTGTATAATATTTTGTGAAAGTTTTTTATAAATATCAGTTTTCTTGATGAGTTGCTTTTCATTGTTGCATCAACAATATACAAAGGGATATTGAACTTTTTCATTGCCCAAACATGATTCGGCCAAATATCATATCTCATCATTACGGCAAGACTGGGACGTACAATGGTAATAAACCTTATTGCATTTGAATAGGTATCAAAGGGTATATAAGAAATAAGATCTGCATGCGGATATTTTCTTGAATTTTCGTAGCCGGAAGGGGAGAAGAAAGTTACCAGTATATTAATGTCTTTGTCATTTTTTAATTGTGATATAATCGGTTTAGCTTGTTCGAATTCACCGAGTGAAGAAGAATGAAACCAGATAAGTTTTTTAGTCTTATCCAGTGCTGCTGCATTAAGAACTAGTTCTTCGAAAATCCGTTCTCTTCCTTTTATACCCCTCTTAACTTTTTTATCAAAAATCCCTGCCGCATGAATTAAAATGTAAAGACACGGAATAACAACGAAATTATATAAAATGAACCAAAAATTTTTCATTAAGAATTTAAAATCAATTTAAGTTTACTAAATGCTGTTTCAGGAGGCAGTTCAGTCATACATTTAAAATGTTTTTTAGGACAGCTTTCCCTGCCGATATGCGAACACGGTCTGCATGTTAAAGAATTATTTTCCAATATTATGCTTTTATTTTTGTAAGGGATGAAGCCGAATCCTTTTACGGTTGATCCGAAAATAGCCAGAACGGGAATTTTTAACGCACTTGCAACATGCATAAAACCAGAATCGTTGCAGACAATAGCCGAACATTTTTTCATATCGGCTGCAGTTTGAAAAAGGTCATCATCATTACATAAATTTAATGAGTTTTCAATTTCGCCGGCAATATTTCCGCATGTTTGTTTATCATCCTTTCCGCCGAATAAAACTACTCGATAATTATTTGCGGATAAAATATGTCCAAGTTTAATATAATAATCTTCGGGCCACATCTTGGTATAATGCCTCGATCCCGGAGCGAAACCGATATAATTCGATCCTTTCGTAAGTTGTGAAGTCATTCCATCCGGTAAAAATAGGTCAAGTCCCTCATCATCTATATGAAATCCATCAAGTGACTGAGCATATCTTTCCGGTATTGGAGGCAATTCTTTTAATTTATTTATTTTGAAATGTACAAGCAAAAATTTGTTAAATGTGTTCTTGTTAAAACTTGCAGACGGAACTTTTAATATTCTTTTTATTTCCGCGGATCTAAAATTATTTTGAAGGTCTAAAATAAAATCATAATTATTTTGTTTAATCTTGTTAAACAGCTCGGCTTTATTATCCGCATTATAAGTTAGAATATTTTGCAGATAGGGATTATGCAGAAGAAGATCTTTATATTGTCCTTTAATAATATAATCCATATTTACTTCGGGAAATTTTTTCTTAATAGAGCGAATGAGGGGAGTGGTTAATAAAATATCACCAAGCGAACTCAGCCTGATAATTACCAGATTTTTAATTCTATTTAAGTCCAAATATTTTTATCTATCTCAAAATCTTCAAAAAACACTGCTAATTTAGTTAAATAGTTGTTTTACTTCCACCTGAATATTGAAGTTTTGTTTATTCTGCTTTATTTTTGCAGAGATTTATTTAAGGAAAAAAAATATGACTTCAATACCTTCTCCGGAAGTTAAAAAATCACCGGATGATTCAATAGAGAAAAAAGTTTATGATGTAGTTGAGGGTTTAAGCGAATACCTTCCGATTGTAAACGATAGAAATCGTCTGGGCTTCGCATTATACAAATATGTTATGGGCGAAGGAGACAATCCTGTTATAACGGTTAAAACAGCTAAAGTAAAAATTCAAGGGATCGGCCTTGAAGAATTAGCTGATAAAATAGCCGTTGATATAGAAAAAATAAAAGCTTCAAAATAGCTAATCAATATTATTCTGCTTTATACTTATTTTTTTAATAAGAGATAATTTAACTGATAAGAATACTTTCCTATTTTATATCCTGAAAGTAAAAATTATAAGTTAAGACTTATTGCTAATGTAAATATCGCTGCTTACTTCCTCTTTCTTCATAAATGTTTCGACTGTTTTTACATCTTCTTCACTTCCGACAAATATAGGCGTTCTCTCATGAAGATTTTTAGGTTCGATTTCAAGGATTCTCTTTTTCCCGTTTGATGCCCTTCCGCCAGCTGCTTCAACAATAAAAGATATCGGATTGCATTCATACATTAATCTGAGTTTACCGTTGGGGTGTCTTGAATCCGAGGGATACATAAATATGCCGCCGTAAAGAAGATTACGGTGAATATCCGCAACCATAGAACCGATATACCTGGAAGAATAAGGTCTGCCGGTTTTTTCATCTTCTTCCTGCAAATATTTTATATACTTTTTTAATCCTGGGTGCCAGTAAAGATAATTTCCTTCGTTAATGCTGTATATTCTTGATTTCTTGGGTATCTTAATATTCTCGTGAGATAACAAAAATTCTCCAAATGCAGGATCCAACGTAAAGCCGTGAACACCTTCGCCTGTGCTGTAAACTAAAATCGTACTTGAACCGTAAACAACATATCCGGCTGCTATCTGATGCAAACCTTTCTGAAGGCAGTCTGCAAGAGTACCGGGTTGACCATCCGGTGATATACGTTTATATATAGAAAAAATAGTTCCGATGCTTATGTTGGCATCTATGTTGGATGAACCGTCAAGCGGATCGAAGAGAATAACGTATTTACCTACTTCATATGGTGAAGGAATATGGATAATATCTTCCTCTTCTTCGGAAGCCATAACGCATAAATGCCCGCCGTGTTCCATTGCTCTTAACAGCATATCATGAGCAAAAATGTCGAGCTTTTTAACTTGTTCTCCATGAACATTATTATCGCCGGTAAATCCTAAAATATCGGCAAGTCCGGCTTTATTAACTTCCAATGAAATTACTTTAGCAGCTAAGGATAAATCGGATAGAAGTTTTGACAGTTCGCCGGTTGCTTCAGGATGTCTTTTTTCCCCTTCTATAATATGTCGCGCCAATGTCATAAATCTCATTTCAGACATTGTACCCTCCGTTTTGTTTCTAAAAAATCCAATTTATTTTCAATTCAACAAATTGTGTTTGTTTTACTGAAATATTAAAATCGAATATCTTTGTAAGATTACTTTATTTACTACCCTAATTCCATCTAAGATTTTTATAGAAATTCGCTGATTATAAGATAATTCTTTTATGTTCAGTTGCAACTATTTTTATTAATTGATAAGGACAATTATTCAGAGAAAATATTAATTAATGATGTTATTT
>CAZHBJ010000026.1:0-30868 GCA_964530445.1 uncultured Ignavibacteriaceae bacterium | reverse complement strand
TCCACGATTCGCTCAGCGGCCCCCAAACAATAATTCTTTACGACGGATTTCCCCAATTTCAGGAGACAAATGTTACACAGGGGATGATAGGACAAGGCACCGGAGGATTTACAGAGCCGCTTGAACGAAGAATTGTTTTACCTTTTGCAGGTCCTTTAGCAGAAACCGATCATGTTATTGGTCATGAACTTACGCACGCATTTCAATTTGATATTACAAGCAAAAATAAACTAAGAAAAGACGGCCTCCCGGCAGCATCTCAAATGCCTTTGTGGTTTATTGAAGGTATGGCTGAATATTTTTCAATAGGTCCTAAAGATCCAAATACTGCAATGTGGATGAGAGAAGCTGCGCTTAAAAAACTTCCTGATATTACCGATTTGGAAAATCCTAAATATTTTCCGTACAGATACGGACAAGCAGTAATGGCATTTTTAGGCGGGACTTTCGGAAACGAAAAGATAAGCAAATTGTTAAGAGTCTGGGCAAGAATTCAAGATTTTAAAACTGCATTTGATACCGTTTACCATATAAGCCCGGATTCGGTTTCCAAACTTTGGCATATTGCTTTACACACGGAATACGATACTCTGAACAAAATAACATACTCACCGGATAAATACGGAAAAGTTTTAATTTCGGACAAAAAGAACGGCGGAGATATGAATATCTCCCCGGTATTAAGTCCGAACGGTAAAAAATTAATTTTCTTTTCGTCAAAGGATTTATTTGCAATAGATCTTTACCTGGCAGATGCTAAAACGGGAAAGATTATTAAAAAAGTTTATAAGACTGAATTAAATACACATCTTCAAAACTTAGAATTTATTAATTCTGCCGGTGCATGGAGTCCGGATGGAAAAGAATTTGTCTTTACAGCTACATCAAAGGGCAGACCGGTAATGTCCATTATAAATGTAAATAGCGGCAAACTTGTCAATGAAACCAGATTTCCTTCTTTAGCAGAAATATTTAGTCCTGCCTGGTCGCCGGACGGCAATTACATGGTATTCTCTGCATTAGCTAAAGGGCTTTCTAATTTATTTTTGTATGATTTAAAAACCGATAGTTTAAAACAATTAACGGATGATCCTTATGCCGAACTTCAGCCTGTATTTTCTCCTGATGGAAAATCCATAACTTATGTAACAGATCGATTCACCACCAAATTATCCGATCTTGATTTCGGCAATTATGAATTAGCATCTTATAATATAAAAACAAAAATAATTTCCAAGCTTCCCAGTTTTAGCAATGGCAAAAATATAAATCCTCAGTGGTCTAGCGACGGCAAGAGTATATATTTTATTTCGGATCAAAATGGAATTGATAATATTTATAAAGCCAATGTCGAAACAGGAAAGATTAAACAAGTTACAAATCTATACGGCGGTGTAAGCGGAATTACAGCACTAAGCCCAGCGCTTTCCGTCGCTTCCAAATCAAATGAATTGGTATATAGTGTTTATGAAAATAATAAATATGCAATTTATTCGATTGATTCTTCACAAATATTGGAAGGTAAAAAAACAAACCCGGAATTTGCAACAGGTAATCCTGCAGTATTACCACCGGCCCATAGAATAGGAAACAAATTTGTTTCCAATCTTCATAATCCACATATAGGTTTACCTAGTGATTCGGCAAAATTTTCAGTTGAAGATTATAGTCCTTCTTTGAAGTTAGTTGGGGTAGGACAACCGTCGTTAGCTGCCGGAGTTGATGAGTTCGGTACATATTTAGGAGGAGGTGTTGCGCTTTTCTGGAGTGATCTTTTAGGTAACTACAACCTTGCAACAGCATTACAAGTACAATCCGGTAACGGTTTTACCGATATTTCAGGTCTTTTGGGTTATATGAATTCGGCTCATAGATTAAATTGGGGCGGAATAATTCAGCAGGTACCTTATTATCTTGGAGGGTATAATGTATATCAGGCTATGATAAATAATCAACCGGCTTATGTTGAAGAGGATTATATCTATAGGGAAATTAATCGTGAAGTGTCAGGACTTTTAGCTTACCCGTTCAGTCAATACAGCAGGATTGAATTTTCTGCGGGTTATAGGAATATCAGTTTCAATAACCAGGTAACAACACATGCAATTTCACTAACTACCGGTTCAGTACTCATTAACGAAACCAAAACTTTACCTTCTGCTTCCGCAATAAACCTTGCAACTATTAGTGCAGCATTTGTATATGACAACAGTATTATGGGTGCTACAGGCCCATTATTAGGCACGCGCTTCCGAATTCAAGCTTCTCCTAATGTCGGTAATTTGGACTGGATAAGCGTATTGGCAGATTTCCGCCAATATATTATGCCGATAAGACCTTTTACAATTGCCGGAAGAATTCTTCATTACGGCAGGTATGGAAAGAGTGCGGAAGATTATCGATTATCTCCTCAATACCTCGGTTACCCAGGATTAGTACGCGGTTATGAGTACTCTTCCTTCAATTCATACACACCGGTCTACAGTAGATTAATAGGAAGCAAAATTTTAATAGGTAATCTGGAATTGCGCTTTCCGCTTCTCGGTTTATTTCACATAGGCCCAGGATATTACGGCTATTTCCCAATTGATTGCGCTTTTTTCTTGGATTCCGGTGTTGCATGGTCTAATCATCAAGATATAATTTTTTATGGCGGCGCTAAACCGGTAAGCAGCGCCGGCGTTGCATTAAGAGTTAATTTATTCGGATATGCTGTTGGTGAAGTAGATTATGTTAGACCATTTCAAAGAAAAGATGTCGGATGGATATGGCAATTTGATTTAATTCAAGGCTTCTAATTCTTTAATAAAAAGATGACATCTTTTCAAATAAACTACTAAAAAAGAGATGTCATCTTTTAACATTTTGTAATATGAGGTTCTAAGTTTACTTAAACTCACCTGCTAACTTAACTTTAGCCCAAAAACTTACCGGCTCTAAAGAAGAACGGGTAGAGTTACCTTTTCTTCCACCATAAATTCCTCTTTCTCTGCCGCCTTCTCCACGATCCATACCTTCGCCGTAATTATCTCCGTCTTCTCCGGCAGAAGTTCCAAAACCGCTTTCACCTCTTTCCGGGCGCTTAAATCCTTTTTCACCATTAGATTTACCTTGAAAGCTGCCTGTTTCCAAACCAACGCTTATAGTACTCCCGGTATCGGCATTTAAAGCATAATTAAATCCGCCTTTATGAGATAATGGTATCCTCATTTCGTAAACTAATCTGCCGTCACTTAATCCGAGTTTTAACTCAGCACCTTTTAATTCGGTAATAGATAACCGGTTAACATCATTATTCTTACCGATAATTTCTACTTCGTTTTCGCTTTTAACTACCATCTCTCTCAATTTTTCAGGATTGGGTCTTTCTTCTCCGGGATTGTCCGTCATTTTTCGCATAGCTGTTCTATCAATACCGCCTCTTCCTATCGGAAACTTAATCCCAAAATCTTTAGCATCACTTGCAGTTCTATCAAACCAAACAGTTAATCCCATTCTTAAAACTTTTGCTTCAAGTTCCTGATCATTAGTTACAAGGCATAAATATAAAAACTTATTATCATTCTCTACTCCTACTAGCGCTTTTAAATCATCAATATAATTTAAACTGTTTCCCCAGTCTTTGTCCTTACCGTCAATAATTAAATTTTGAGTTCGCCATTTGCTGTTTATTTGTGTATCTCCGCAGCCTGTTATGGAAAGAATTACCGGAAATAGAATTAATAAAATTCCGATAAAACTTATTTTAATGTTTTTCAAATTAATGCTCCTACTTTAATTGGTTTTACATGTATTTTTGACATCTCGAAGAGACTTAAAATTTAATAGGGATAAATTTTTACACTAAAATAATCAAAAAATTGTAGAGACTAAATTAAAAGTCTATACAACTAAAGAAATTTATTACCGCAACAATTATTCAAGTACATAAATATTTTTTTCTGCACAAATATTCTTTAATATTTTCGGCCATACTGTTACGCTAACTTCACCTAAATGCGCCTTTTTAAGCAAAGCCATGTAAGTTCTTGATTGCCCTATGCCTCCTCCAATGCTTAAAGGTAATTCATTATTTATTATACCTTTGTGATATGGCTGTTTGAGAAAATCTAACTGCCCGGTTATTTCTAATTGCTTTCTAAGAGTTTCGGCATTTACACGAATTCCCATAGATGTAAGTTCATGACGCCGCTTTGTAACCTGATTCCAGATTAAAATATCTCCGTTTAAACCATGCATTCTCCTTCCATCTTTAGATTTTGTTTCGGTTATCCAATCATCATAATCAGCAGCTCTCATTTCATGCGGATATCCATCGTTTAAGGTCCATCCTATTCCTATTATAAAAATGGCAGGGTATTCTTGTAAGATTGCAGTTTCACGTTGTTTGCGCGGCAAGTCGGGAAATCGATCTAAAATATCCTCAGCATGTAAAAATGTTAATTCATCAGGAAGATTAGGGTATTTGTCTGATTTTAACTGCGGAAAAATTTCCTGAATATAAGTTTCAGCACCTTTAAGAACTTTCCATATTTTTCTGACAACTTCTTTCAGAAAATCAAGATTACGCTGTTCAGGCATTATAACTTTTTCCCAATCCCATTGATCAACATAAGCGCTATGGTCATGATCAAGAAAATAATCTTTTCTAACGGCTCTCATGTCGGTACAAAGCCCTTCACCGGTTTTCATACCGAATTGTTTTAAAGCAATACGCTTCCATTTTGTAGCCGCTTGTACAACCTGTGCATCAATTGGATGCTTATTATAATCATTAGAAATATGAAATTGAATAGGTGTACGGGAGCCGTCCCGATCAAGCAAATCATTAACACCGCTTTCAGTATCAACAATTAGAGGCACCTGAACCATCATCAGGTTAAGCTCCTTACAAAGATTTTCCTCAATGTATTTCTTTACATAAAAGATTGCTTTTTGTGTGTCTTTGGAGCTTAATAGAGAAGAGTAATCATTCGGCAATATATTCACAAGTTCGTCGTAATTACCTATACCAGGTCCGGCAAGGTCAGTTTTTTTGTCCAGCATTTTTTGTTCCTCCTTTAATTTAAATAAGTTTTGCTTATTCTATTTTGCTTTAATTATCGCTTTTTGTAAAAGCATAATTTGAAAACAAATTTTATTTAGAGAGTTAAAAGGAAAAATAATCGAACAAATATTATAGTTATTAAAATTTAATTTTTTGTATCCAAAATTAATTTTTCTCATCAATCGAATGTTTTTCATCCGGGAAACGCTGGTAAATTGCATTTAATTGCTTAACTAGTTTCTGCAGAGCCCGGCTGTCGGGCAGCAATACAGAATCTGCTAGTTTATATTTCGGAATATTTTGATCGAGTGAAGCATATAAATCTTCTATTTCATCTTGTGCTAATTGTATAGTCATACCTACATTAAAATAGATTTCGTCTTTTATTGACTGCAGATCTTTTACAGCTGAAAGATTTGAAATAATAACATTATTGAAAACGTTAAGTGCTTCACAAATTTCCGGGGGCTCAAAACCTTCAGAAAATCTGCGGATAGCAATTTGATCGATGTATTTTAAAATTAGGCTCCTGTCCCCGCTCCTTGCTGCTGAAATAAGAAGATGAAATAAGGTACTCATACAATTTTTGAAATCACTGAAATCCATCTTTTTATAATTTATAAATTTGTTTTTGCCTTCGGAAAATCTAATCTCAATAATAATCCATTCGAGTAGCCTTTCTTTTTCCTTAAGCATAGTTTCGGCAATTAAGAAGCCGGGTCTTTTTGCGGTTTTCTTATATGCTGCTTCATTTCTTAAACGCCATTCCATGGGATGGCTTTTCATTTTTTCCAATATATAAAGCATTCTTCTCGAAATATGATATCGTTGAAGCGGGTGCCAATTTAATGTCTTTCTAGTATAAGAAGAATCTATATTAAGTTTAAGATCGATATATTTCAACATCCAAATCCTCTCAAATGAGTTAATATATCCGAGGTCAAGTTTTCTGAGGATTTCTCTTTGGTAAATGCCGAAGTATGTAAGCAGCCTGGGCAGCAAAACCGGCTTTAAAGAATGTCCGAAAAAATCATGAGTAGCAATTTTAAATAATTCAAGGTGAGATGATGATCCGTCGGGACTACCGATATACACATCAAACCTAGGAAGGTATTCATTTTTCTCAAGAAGAATATTAAATAAGGATACAACATCATTAATAAAAATATATGGCACGGCTGATTCGCCTTTCCCGCCTAATATTCTGGAATCCCAGCTCTTTGACAACCACCTATTTAAGAATTTATACAACGGTGCATATTCACACCAATCACTGAATACTGCAGTCAATCTTATTATAGTGCATGGAAAAACATTTGAATATTCTTTTACATATTGTTCACCTATCATTTTACTTTTCGCATATGGCTGGCTTATACCGGCCGGAGTTTTTTCGGTTATCGCTTTACCGGATTCAGGAAAATCACATGCTGCTATTGAACTGATAAAAAAGAATCTTTTTATTTCTATTTCCCTGGCAATTTCCAGTAAATACTTCGTACCGTCAATATTAGTTCGTTGATATTCAACCTGATCCTTATTATCAAAATCATAATAAGCGGCCATGTGAAAAATAAAATCAACACCTCTTCTCAATTTCAAGTATTCCGTAATTTCTCTTAGACTGAACCGATTACTAATATCGCACTGAAACCACCTGATATTAATATGATCCGGAACATTTGCTTCTTTCTGCGATCTTCTGGCAATTGCAAAGATCTTGTATGACTCTTTAATACTATCGAGGAAGTTTCTTCCGATAAACCCGGAAGCACCTGTAACTAATACTGAGGGTAGTTCATTATCCATCACTCAATCAAAAAAAATAAAATAAAAAGAGTTATTACTTTTTATGAAATAATATCTTCTGATTCCTTATATGATAGACTAAATATAAAACTGCTATTCCCATAATAAAGTCGCCTGCACCTGAAAGAAATACAATTAATATTTTGTCAATTACAAAATAATACAGGAATAAAAAAATTGAAGCTCCTAATTTTGCATACAATGTAAGAATAATTAACCCGAAATATTTTTCGGTATTATATGCACCCATTGCATAAGCAACGCTCATAACCAAATGGAATACTCCGCCCTGATACCGGAAAAAATTATCGGGATAAATATTAAACCCTAATTCCTTAATTAAAGAGCCCGGTAATATCAGAAGTCCGAATCCAACCAAGAAAGAGTGTAAAAATATCAGCCAAAGAATTAGAGACAGAGTTTTTCGAAGATTTAAGAAAAGTTTCATAATCGTCCCCTATTATTAAAACTTCATTTTACGTTAAAAATTAAAAATCATAAAAAGATTTTTTACTGTACAAATATCGATTTTAATTGTTTGAATATCAAAAGCAAAATTTGGCACTTCTAATTTTCTTTTAACCGGGAAATGAATAAATTGTTAATCGGTTTAAATAAAATATTATTCCAGTCTTTTCTTAAATCTTTTTGCACTGGCAAAAAGAATGAGCGTCCCCATTAACAAAAGCATGCCGGTTTCAGGAAGCAATTCCATAAATGAAGCACCTTTTAAAATTACAGCTCTAAGAATGGTAATATAATACCTCAACGGTATAAGGTAAGTTAAGTATTGAACTATTTTCGGCATATTCTCAATCGGAAACGCAAATCCGGAGAGATAAATCATCGGCATCATAATACCGAACTGAGCAACCATCATTGCCTGCTGCTGGGTCTTGGAAATTGTTGAAATAAATAAGCCGATTCCAAGTGTAGAAAGAACAAATAAGAAAGAAGAAAATAAAAGGAAAAAGAAACTTCCCTGAATGCCAATTCCAAACCAGAAAACCATTACACCCAAGACGATCAGAACATCCATAAAACCTAAAATAATAAAAGGTATTATCTTCCCGATAATAAGCTGCATCGGAGTAATCGGAGTTACAATTAGCTGCTCGAGCGTACCGATCTCTCTTTCTTTTACAATTGCCATCGACATTAAAATTGTAGTGATTATCATAAGAATCAGCCCCATTATGCTTGGGACCATAAAAATTCTTGTTTTTAGTTCAGGATTATACCATACTCTAACATCGGGTACTAACGAACCGGCAACCGCTGTTTTAATACCTTTACTGTTTGCAATATTTAACAAAATATTTTTTGAATAGCTTGTAACTATTCCCTGCACATAGCCGAATGAAATTGATGTTTTATTCCCGTCGGACCCATCAAAGATAGCTTGAACAGGTGCGGATTTCATATTCATTATATCTTTTTCAAAATCCTTCGGAATAACCAATGCCCAAATTACTTTTCCGTCATTTATATCTTTATTTATTTGATGATAACTATTCACGTAATCATCAATTTCAAAATAACCGGATCGCTGAAAATGTTTTATAAAATCTCTTGATGTATAAGATTTATCTTGATCGAATACGGCAGTGTGTACGGTATTCACATCCATATTTGCAGCATAGCCCAGTACAATAAGCTGTAAAACCGGTGCAATAAAAACAATTCCAAATAACCTGGGATCTCTTTTTAACTGAAGAAATTCTTTGATGATTATATTAAATATTGTTTTCATATCATATCCGATCTTAAAATAAATTGATCCACTCTACGCAACTTTAGATTTTTTATTAATTATAGAGGCAATACCTAAAAGCAAAACAGAAAATACCAAGAGATAGACCAACTGCTGCCAGAATGCCGAAATTCCAACACCTTTAAGTAAAATTCCCCGCAAAATAATTAAGAAAAATTTTGCCGGAGTTATGTTCGTAAAAAATTGTACTACGGGCGGCATACTTTCAATAGGAAAAACAAATCCCGACAAAAGTACCGAAGGAAGCATAGATACCAGAGTCGCTATCTGGAAAGCGACCTGTTGAGTATTTGCAATACTTGATACAAAGATGCCGAGATTTAGAGAAGCGAAAATAAACAACAATGTTGAGAAGAAAAGTAATATAATATTTCCTTTTATTGTTATACCGAATAATATGTAGCCTGCAATTAAAATAAATGCTGCAATTATTAATGAAATTATAATGTAAGGGATGGTCTTTCCGATTAATAACTCAAAAGAACTTAAAGGCGAAACATTTATTTGTTCAATGGTACCTCTTTCTTTTTCCCGAACGATAGATAATGATATTGAAACTACTGCCGTAATAATCAAAATCATGGCAATCAGGCCGGGTATTAAAAAGAAAGTTGAATTTAGATCCGGGTTAAACCAAAAAGCAGGACGAACATCAATCGGTATGTACGATTTTCTTCCCATAGCAGCAAATACTTTGCTTTGAAACTTTTGTGAGTATGATGCTGTTGCTATATTCATATAACTTACAATTATAGATGCAGTATTGGCATCAACACCGTCTATAAGTATTTGAACATCAACGTTTTTCCTTGAATATAAATCCTTGGACATATCCTTAGGAAAAACAATTACACACTGAGCTTTTTTAGTATCGAGGATGTTTTTAATTTTATTTTCATTATTGATATAACCTACAAGGTCAAAATAGTCTGAACTTGTAAGTGTATTTATAAAACTACGGCTGTCGAAAGATTTATCCTGATCATAAACAACCAATTTAATATGATGGACATCAAAATTAATTGCATAACCGAAAATTACTAGAAGCAAAATCGGAAATACGAAAAGAACGTAGAGCATTCTCTTATCTCTTTTCAACTGTCTTACTTCTTTCTTAGCAATAGCTTTAATTCTTGTCAGCATTTTACTTTCTATCCTTTTCAAGCAGGTATATAAAAACATCTTCTAGTGTTGGAACTATTTTATCGATTCTTAAAATATTTATAGAATTATCATCCTTTAAAACTTTGTTAATCATTCTTCTGCCTTCGTCTTCATTTTTTACGGAAACGTGAATGTAATTTCCGAATATTGATGTTTCATCCACCCACTTTTCTTTCGACAAAATATCGAGGGCATCAACTACCTTTTCGCATTCAACTTCCAGTATAGTATTTGTTAAATATTTTCTTTTTAATTCTTTGGAACTGCCGCTGGCAATAATATTACCTGCATTTATTAATGTAATTGAATTACAAAATTCCGCTTCATCAAGATAGTGGGTCGTAACAAAAACAGTTACTCCGCTTTGTGATAAGTCATTAATAAGATCCCAAAAGTTTCTTCTGGAAATCGGGTCAACACCGCCTGTTGGTTCATCAAGAAAAACTATTTTGGGCTCATGTATAACAGCAATAGACAATGCCAGTCTTTGTTTAATTCCGCCGGGTAAGGAAGCCGTAAGTAAACTTTCCTTCCCTTCAAGATTTGCAACTTTTAAAACCCATTTTTTTCTTTCTTTAAGTTTATTGTTGTAAAGCCCGTAAACTCCTCCGAAAAAATTTATGTTTTCTTCTACCGTTAAGTCATTATAGAGTGAAAATTTTTGGGACATATAACCAATGCGTGTTTTTACTTTGTCCGGCTGTTTCATAACACTGAAACCGCCTACTAAAGCATCACCGGAAGTCGGTTCCAAAATGCCGCAAAGCATTCTTATTGCAGTAGATTTCCCGGCGCCGTTAGCTCCCAGAAATCCGAAAATCTCTCCTTCTTTAACATTAAATGAAATCCCGTTAACAGCGGTAAAGCTTCCGAATTTTTTTGTTAATTTATTAACTTCTATTGAATTCATTTTAAATCGCTGAACTGATTAATTGTCAAATTTTTTTATTATTCGATTGCTTAATTGTTAAATTGTTTTTACAGAAATTTAACAATTAAACATTTTTTTAATAGATTTTCTTACCAACCGATTTATCCAGTCTAACTTTAGCCATTTCATATTCTACAAGTGCATTAATGTAATTAGTTTTAGCATGAAGCATTGCCGTTTCCGCATCGATTAAATCTGTGCTGGAGGCAATTTGGGTATTATATTTTTCTTTTATCGTTCGGTAATTTTCTTCCGCCTGTTTTACACCTAGAATTGCAACATTAACTTTATCATATCCCCTTTTATAAGTTAAATAGTTTTGATAAACCTCAATCTCAACTGCGTCTTTTAATTTAGATAATGTTGTTTCTGTTTGAATTTTATTTTGTTCCGCAATAGTTGTTTGCGAAGATGTAAGTCCCCAGTTCCAGATACTCCACTGTAAAGAAACTCCGACATCCCATGTATTTTTAAATTCATTTACAGCGGGCAGATAGCGCTGATTCGGTTTGCTGTAATAATAATCTCCTACCAGATAAATTGACGGGAACCATCCTGATCTAGCCGCAGTTACTCCATACTCAGTTGCCTGCAGACGGTAGTTTAAAGATTTTAATTCAGTCCTATTTTTTTTTGCTTCATTTATTAATTCATCAGGATTATATTTAGACTTTTCCGGGGATATTTCTTTTACTTCAATTCCGGTATTTTTTTCAAGTGGTAAACCGATAGCTTGATTAAATGCCGCCCGGGCAATGTCAAAATTATTTTCCGCTTCGATTTTTTTAAGTTTTATATTTGATGCCTGTACCTCAAGTTTTAACAAATCATTTTCTGTAGCTAAACCGTTTGCAAGAAAGTTTTTGGTATCAATTAGATGCTGATTTATTTGCTGCAGGTTATCGCTAATAACTTTTACATTCAGCTCTGCTCTATAATAATTCCAAAATGCATTTTGAATTTTTAAAGCAACATCATTCATACTGCTGCGCAGATCCGATTCGGCTGCATCATAATTTGATTTTGCAGCACTCCTTTGGGATAAAAGTCTGAATCCTGTAAATAAAGGCTGTTGAAGCGACAATTTTAAATTATAATTATCCAAAATTACAGGAGAAATTATTACCGGCTTAGGAAGAAATGACAACGGAATCTCGAAGGGAGGAATATTACTTAGACGCATATAGCTTGCCGAAAAACCTAGCCTAGGAAGCAGTTGAGAAGTTGCTGAAGTTACCTGTGCATCGGCGCTAATTATCTTCGCATGAGATATTTTTAAATCCTTGCTATTTTTTAATCCAATTTCCAAACTTTCTTGAAGCGTTAATTTCCGGTTTTGCCCCGCTCCAACAGATGCAAATAATAAAATAAAAAGAATTATTTTTTTCATTTCTTATCCTTGTAATTTTCACAAAGCATAATTATTAAAACCGACCCTCCGGTTTATCATTTACTATTCTGTTTCGATTTATTAATCAGATAAATAAAAACATTTTCCAAAGAGATAGGGATAACCCGGTGATCTATGATTTGAATATTCGCATCTTTAATTAATTTTTCCACAACCGGATATTCTTTTTCAAAATTATTTAATGCGATATCCATTCTATCTCCAAACATTTGAACTTCGAAATCGCTTTTTTCTTTTAATATTTTATAAGCTTCTCTAATAGGAAGACATATCATTTCGATAATAATTTTATTAACGGAAGCTTTTATATTTTGTGGAGTATCAAAACTCATTATTTCTCCTTCATTTAACAAGGCTACACGATTGCATCTTTCCGCTTCATCCAGATACGGCGTAGACATAAAAATTGTTACACCGTCTTTAAGTAAATTCGATAATATTTTCCAGAAGTCTCGCCGGGATACAGGATCGACACCGGTAGTTGGCTCATCTAAAAAAATTATTTTAGGCTTGTGTATAAGCGTACATGCAAGAGCCAGTTTCTGTTTCATACCGCCAGAAAGATTGTCTGCCAAACGGTCTCTAAACGGAGTTAGCCTGGTAAATTCAAGCAGTTCGTTCCTTCTGGTTTTATAATCTTTTACTCCGTGAAGATCTGCAAAGAACTCGATGTTTTCATCAATTGTTAAATCACCGTATAAGCTAAATTTTTGTGAAAGGTAACCAATCGTTTTTTGAACCTTGTTTTTCTCTTTTACAATATTAAGACCGAAAATTTCCGCATTACCGTCCGATGGGGCCAATAAGCCGCATAACAGACGGATCGTTGTAGTTTTACCTGCTCCATCGGGACCAACTAGCCCGAACATTTCACCTTTTCCAACTTCAAATGAAATTCCGTTGACAGCTATTATATCTTCAAATGATTTTTTGAGTTTTTCTATTTTTATTGCAAGTTCCATAATAAATCACAAGATTACATTATTACAAGATTTCAAAATTATATAACTATAAGATTATTTAACTTCATATTCCTTAATTGATACATAAAACTTTATTAAGGCTGAGTATAAATATTATTAGATTTTTTGTTTTTTCTTTTATTAAATAATTTCTCAAATATTTTCTAAAATTTGATATTCGCTTTCTAATGTTTACTGCTTTTAAATAGCATTTATCGAATTCCTCTTTAGATATATAATTCAAATCGAAAGCAACATAAAGCATTGAACGTACTTTACCTGCTGAGCTTTTGAATTTCCAAAAAAAATCTGAACTCTCTGTTATTATCTCTTTTAAATCCTTCTGATATATTATTCACAATTGAAACTGCCGCTCTTTGTATTTGATTTTTCAATCTATAATCCATTCTAAAATTTTCATGTCCGGTTAATTCATAAATTGATAACAGCATCCGCAGGCATACCATCTTTTAATTCATACTTAGGATTATGAATGTGAATTTTTACAGCATAAACCAGCTTTGTTCTTTCATCTTTTGTTTGAATATTCTTAGGTGTAAATTCAGCTGCCGGAGATATATAAATTACTTTTCCTTTAAATATTTTATTCTTATATGAATCAACAGTAACTTTCGCCTCCTGTCCAAGTTGAACCTTGCCGAGTTCTGTTTCGGATACGTAAATAACCAAATCGACATAACTTAAATTAGAAACCATAAACAATGAAGACATCGGGGCAGCACTTTCACCGGCTTCCACAAATTTTTTAACAAAAAACCCGCTTATTGGAGCAGTTACATATGAATTGCTTATGTTCTTTTTTATCAAGTTAACTGCTGCAATTTGTCTATTTAGATTTGCCCTGGCCTGCTTAATTTCTTCTGGCCTGGCAAAGTTTTTTAACTTTTTTAAGTTTTCTTTTGCAGAACTAAATTGCGCCTGCGCAATTTCATATTTAGCAGCTACATCATCGTATTGTTGCTTTGTAATTGAATTGGCTTTTATTAGTTTATCGTTTCTTTCCTTAATTGTAGAAGCCAATTCAAAATTTGCTTTTGCCTGTGTAACAGCATCTTCCGCCCTTTTGATGTCCTCAATCCTTGCGCCTTGAATTAATAAATCCAGCTGTGCTTTTGCCGCATCAGCTCCGGCTTGAGCTTGATTAAGCTGATACGAAAGCAGATCATGATCAATAGTCATTACAGTATCGCCTGCTTTTAACTTATCTCCTTCGTTATAATATATTTTAGTAATTTGTCCGCTAACTTTGGAGCTTACTACCACATTCGTCGCTTCAATTGTTCCGGATGCTTCTATTTTATTTCCATTATTTCCATTCCCACACCCGGCAACTAATCCGATGATAAAAATAAATAGAGACAAAATTGTTGCTCTCATTTTTTTACTCCATAATTAAGTTTTTTAAAAATCTTTTTACCTTTTTCCGTTAGAATACCATTCATCAAAATTTCGATTGTGGATTTTAATGCTTCCAGCATTGTAAATTGGTTATTAATTGTAAACTCAGGATTTACAACTGCACGAATAGATGCAATGAAAACAGCAATCAAGATTTCCGGGCGTTTCTTCAAGAAATATCCTTCTTTTTGACCCTGACTTATAATATCCGTAAGAAAAGAGTTCATTTTTTTTGTTCTATATTCGTCAATTTCTTTCCAATGTTCAGGTGCATAATGGTGAATATCGCTGAGTATTTTATCGTTAACTTTTACTATTATGCTTCCGACTACTTCAAACAGTCTCACCAATTTTTCTACTGCATTATATTTTATTTCCAAAACCTGGTCAATCATTTGAACATTTTCATTGAAAAATTTTTTTGCTACTGCTCCAACAAGATCTTCTTTAGAAGAGAAATTTCTGTAGATAGTCTTTTTGCTCATGTGCATCTCAGCCGAGATTTCATCCATTGTTGTTTTATAGAAACCTTCTTTCATAAATTTTTGAGATGCAAATCTTAATATTTTTTCTTTTTCTTCATTCATTCTAAAACGATGGAAACTTTATTTGTTTTTTACGTTTCCAAAGTAATAGATTTATTTTTCATTGTCAAGCGTTTTTTTATTTAGTCGAATTGTTGTGAATAAATTAACGTGCGGAGGGGAATTATTTCAATTTACCGCTAAATTATAAAGAATTTAAAAGACTTATTAATTCTCCCTTATTTTCTTGATCAAACCATTCTTCAATCAATCGAAAGGAAATGGAAACTTTCGGAGATAGTTTTAGGCTCCCATCCTTCAGCCCGTTTCTTATTTCATCCCTCGAATACCATCCGGCATCTTCAAGCTCGTGATCTCTTAAATTGATTTCCGTATTCTTAGATTCTGCCCGGAAGCCAAGCATTATCGAAGCTGGAAAGGGCCACGGTTGAGATGATCTGTACCATGCGCCTTCTAAAATAACTCCGGTTTCTTCAAATACCTCTCTTGCAACAGCCTGTTCTAAGCTTTCCCCGGGTTCTACAAAGCCTGCAATAGTTGCATATTGTCCCTTTCTCCAGTGAGGCTGACGGGCTAACAAACATTTATCACCATGACTAACTAAAACAATAATTGCCGGATCAGTTCTGGGGAAATGTTCAACGCCGCAATCCGGATTAGAACAAACTCTCTTATGCCCAGCTGATTTAATTCTTGTAGGATATCCGCAATGGCCGCAATAAAGATGGCTTTTATGCCAATAAACCATAGCTTTTGAATAAGCCAATATCGCAGCTTTTTCATTATCCAAAAGAGGAGCTGCTTGTCTAAGTTCTCTGAATGTTCCAAATTTGGAAAAATTATCTTCCATTAATCCTATATTCTCTATATCAACGCTAAAATAATGATTATTATTTATACTGCCGAGAAAGATAAAGTTTTCACCATCATCTTCTATATTATTAAAAAAACCGGGATTAAGTAAAACCGCATTAATGTTATCATCAGAAGAGAGGAGTACTTTAAATTTATATACAGGAATAATATAAGAATTGGAACCGGTTAATTTTTCTTTTACCCAGTCTTCATTTAAACGTTTTTCGCTGAACCTATTCAGATTATTTGAGATAAAAAAATTCACCGGAAAACTATGTTCAGTACTCATATAATAATAGATTTAGAATTTCTTACAAAAAGCAAGTTAAATTTAAGATACGATAAAAATTATCGACGTAAATTAAGGATGAGAATAGTTATTCCACTTCTTAGGGATAAATTTTTACTTCACATTTTAATTAACATTAACTTTATAAGTCTCTTTTTCAAAAGTAGAATCCGCATTGCCCCACGCTCTAACATATTTAAGAAATATATTTGTATTCCCTTTCCCTACTGCTTTAAAACTCCAGGTTTCTTTCCCGGGAGCATTCGGTAAGGTTTCGTTTGGAATTATAAAATCGGTACCCAGCATGGAAAGGATATCACCATTCAGCGGCTTTTCAAGCTGCCAGCTAAAACCCATAGAATGATTGGATGGTAAAACAATTGCAAATTTATCGCCGACTTTTATATCAATAGGATTAGAGGGATCAACGTAAACATTACTAAAGCTGCTGTTTGTTGAAGTTTCATCAGCAGCAATAACTGATCTTTTTATACTCAAAAATTTAGTCCCTAAAAAAACACCGGTGCTGTCAAAATCAAATCCGAATTCTACAAACGCAATTAAGTTGCAAGTATTACACCCGTTTCTTAAACTATAATTTACAACTATACGTACGGATTTTTTAGGAAGCGACTCGACATAAGGATATTCTGTTGCTTCGCGGTCGCCGGGCCATAGAGATATTTCCTGGAAATTTTTAGCTAACGCAGTATAAGCCGGGCTTTTTCCCATATCAACCATATCCAACAAATTATTATCGTCAACATCAATAATACCAGGAGAACCGTTTACAAGCATACAACCTTTATGGTCGCTTTGTTTTAGCGGGAAATAAACAAATGCAGCATCAACTATTTTTAGTTTTTTGAATCTATTCATATATCCGGTATTACCAATTGATTCCGTAAAAGCTAATGCTTGTTTGGATGCACCGGATTTCTGCATCAAAGATACAAAACATTGTTCCAAATCTTTTCCTTGGTAACCACCGCAATTTGAATTTAACTCATTCATTACATCCATGCTAGGTTGCCAAATCGCGGCGGCGGTAATTTTGCCGGTACTATTATCCTGTGCCGAAGTTAAATTTGCTGATACAATAGATAGAATAAATACAAACAATATTAGAGAAAAAATTTTTAGCGGTTTCATATCCATTCCTTCGAAATAAATAATTTTACCATATATTAAATAATCATTCTAAATATCAATTTCAATCTTTAATATTTAATTGATCAAGAATGAAAGCATACTCCAATGCATTTAACCTGTATCTTTCAAATCTGCCAGACGCACCGCTGTGCCCGGCAGCAAAATTAGTATATAATAATAATAAATTATCATCTTTTTTCATATCGCGCAATTTTGCAACCCATTTGGCCGGTTCCCAATATTGTACTTGAGAATCGAATAAAGCTGTGCTAATCAGCATGGCAGGGTACTTTTTCGGTTCAATATTATCATACGGTGAATACGAAAGGATGTAATCATAAAATTCTTTTAAATTAGGATTTCCCCACTCGTCATATTCAAAAGTAGTAAGCGGAATTTTTTCGTCCAGCATTGTTGTTAACACGTCAACAAAAGGAACATTAGCTATAATTCCTTTAAATAAATCTGGCCGCATATTTGCAATTGTTCCCATCAGCAGCCCGCCGGCACTAACGCCGATTGCAAAAAGTTTTTCAGGGGCCGTATAATTTTTGTTAATCAGCATTTCGGCAGCACATATAAAATCAATAAATGTATTTTTCTTTTTTAGAAGTTTCCCATTCTCATACCAGTCTCTGCCCATTTCCTGTCCGCCTCTAACATGTGCAATTCCGAAGATTATACCTCTATCAAGCAGACTAATTCTAATAGAATTAAAATTCGGATCATTGCAAATTCCGTATGAGCCGTAACCGTATAGTAATAGCGGGTTTTGTCCGTCTTTTTTGAGACCTTTTTTGTATACAATTGAAACCGGAATTTTAGCACCGTCATGAGATACTGCATACAATCTTTCCGATATATAATTTTGAGAATTAAAATTACCTAGTACTTCTTCTCTTTTCAACAATGTCTTCTTCTTTAAATTCATATCATAATCATATGTTGAACCGGGAACGGTGAAAGAATTATAAACAAATCTGAGCTTATCGGAATCGTATTCCGGATTTGCTTGAACAAACAAGGAATAATTTTCTTCTTCAAATTCAATATAATAATCCGATTTATTTATCCAATTTAGAACTCTTAAAAACTTTATCCCGTTTTTTCTTTCCTGTATTACAAGAAAGTTTTTAAAAGTATCCATGCCTTCAAGTAGTACATTGCTGCGGTGGGGAATAACTTCAATCCAATTTTCTTTTGAGGGATTTTCAACAGGTGCTTTTACAAGCCGGAAATTTTTTGCATTCAGGTTGGTATTTATAAAAAAATTGTCTTCATGATGTCCGACATAATATTCGAGATTTTTTTCTCTCGGTTGGATTATTTTAAACGATTCATCAGGCTTATCCGCATCAAGAAATCTGAATTCTGTAGACAAAGTACTATAAGATTCGATTAATATATATTTTTTCGATTTTGTTTTTGAAATATAAACGCCGAAAGTTTCATCTTTTTCATAATAAACTTCCTCGTCAATTTCATTTCCCAGTTTATGTTTAAATATCTTATACGGCCTCAGTGTTTTATCTTTTTTTGAATAGAAAACCGTTTTATTGTCGTTTGCCCAAACTGGGTTTCCGGTTGTATATTCTATTTTATCCGGAAGTATCTTTCCATTACTTAAATCTTTAAAATATATAGTATATTCCCTTCTGCCTAAAGTATCAACACCGAACGCTAAAATTTTATTGTCGCGGCTTACACTTAATCCGGTTACATTTAGAAAATTATTATCCTTAACAATTCCGTTTACATCGAGAATTATTTCTTCGGGTTCATTACATAAATCTTTTTGCCTGCAATAGACAGGGTATTCCTTGTTCTCTTTAAATAAATGGAAATAATAATATCCGTTATCCGTGTAAGGTACGGATTTATCTTCATGTTTTATTCTTCCAATAATTTCATTATATATTTTTTCCTGAAGATTTTCGGTATGTTTCAATTTTTTGTTTAGATAGGCATTCTCAGCTTTTAAATAATCAATTACTTTCGGATTTTCTTTTTCATTTAACCAAAAATAATTATCAATTCTAATATTATTGTGTTTTACTAATTCTTTACGAATTTTTTCGGCTTTTGGCGCTGTTATATTTTTTCCCATTTTCCCACGGAAATGTTATTGTTTTGTTTTTGAGTAAAAAAATTTAATGTTCTTATTCGAAATTTAGTTATATGACTAATATCAATATTAAGCATTGAATTATTTAAAAGAGTGGCTGTTTCCAAAAGAAGATCATAATTTATTACATACAATTTTAATCATTTTTTAGCCTAAATTGAAGTAAAAAATATATATACTTATCAAATTTAGTCTTTGGCTATAAATATCTCTGCTGTTTCTTCTATTCTGTCCAGTAATGCAGATAAATTATCTACCGTTGTAAATGTATTCATTAAACATGTTCTAAAAAATATTTTATCATTTATTTCCGTTTGGACAATAAAGAACTCTCCCTCTTCTACTAAAAATTGTCTAATCTTTTTGTTCAAATCATTTATTTTTTCTTCATCTTCATTTTTTACTTTATACCTGTAACAAATAATATTGCTTTCCGGGCGGACAGCCAGTTCAAAGTTATGTCGCTTCTCAATTAAGTCCGCAAATTTTTGTCCCAGCTCGAATAATTGTGTAACATTATCTTCAAATATTTTTGTTCCATATGTTCTTATGGTAGCATAAACTTTCAAACTCATGGTATCTTTAGTGCATTCAAACGTTCTCTTGCCAAGGTTATACCAATCTTCTTCACTTTCTTCCCAAAGATAAGCTGCTTTTTGGGAGAATGACTGGTATGAATGTTTGCTGTTTTTAAATAATACTGCCGTCACTAAGGCAGGCTGCATCATCATTTTATGAAAATCAATAACAACCGAATCCGCTTTTTCTAAACCCGATAATAATGATTTATATTTATTTGCGAATACTGCAGGCGCACCGTGTGCAGCATCAACATGAAACCATAAATTATGTCCCTTACAAAAATCCGCTAATTCAATTAAAGGATCATATAACCCTAAAGATGTTGAACATGCATTCCCGACTAAACAGACTACGCGTTTATTTTCATCAAGAGCTTTACTATAAAATTTTTCTACGGTTTTAACATCAAGTTTATGATTATCATTTACCGGAATTTTTACTATGCCATTATTTCCAATTCCCATTATATGAAGCGCACGTTCTACAGAATAATGAGATTCTCCGGAAATTAGAAAAGCAGGATTGTTTGAGCTGTTGATACCCTCCGACCATATTTCATTAGCAGACATTATTTGACGAACAGCCAATAACGCCGTTAAATTTCCGAGAGTACCTCCGGATGTTAAAAAGCCGTCTGCATCTTTACCCATACCGATTGCTTTGGCCAGCAATTTAATTAAAAATCTTTCCAATACAATTCCGGCACTACCCATTTCGTATACACCGGTTGCATTATTTAAGAACGAACTTAAAAAATCAGTTAAAGCAGCCAAAGGAAGTACGGGAGGCACTTGATGGCCTAAATATTTCGGATTATGAAGATGAATTGAATTTTCAATAATAACTTTGAAAAAATCTTCTATACCGGAATTTTCCGAATTGTTAAAATCATTTTCCCAGAACGAATACATTTCGGAAGGAGTTTTATACGGTAGCACCGGAAAGCTCGACTTTCCCCTTTCTACTAATTCCAAATAATCGGAAATAGTATCTATAAGCTTATAGCCGGTTTTTCTAAATGAACTGCTGTCAAAAGCCTCTGACAGACTTTTAGTCATCTTATGGCCTCTTTTTTTATTATGAAAGTAGAAAGGTTTTTTAAATATAATATAAAGGAAAGAACATTAATAATGAAAGCAGGTTATTGCCTGCATTAATAATAATGAAAGGTAAAAAAAATTTTATTTTGGGGCATTTGCCCCTTTGAAATTATGCTACTTCCTGATTAGTAATTCTGAATACATTACAGTAATTTGTACAATCACCGCATTCCGTACAAAGTTCCTCATCAACTTCCGGAGCGCTGTAAATATCTTTTTGAGAAATAGCTCCCATAGGGCAAACATTCACAACCGGACACGGATGATTTTGGGGACAGTAATCTGTAAGTATATCTACCATTTTTAACTCCACATAAAATTTTATACAAATTATTGGATTTCTGCTATTAATTAAATCTATATTTTTTAATCTAATCCGATGTTGGAATTAAAAAAAGGTTGCAAGAAGAATTAATTTTTTTGACTTAACTTAAAAAAAACACCGCTAACTTATTTAATTTGCCTTACATGGATATTTTGTGGACTAACTAAAAGATATCTTTTATATATCGTATGAAAATTTAAAGGGGCTTTATATGAAGAAATATACTTTAGTGCTCGTTATACTTTTTGTGTTTGCTGCCGAAGGAATATCTGAAGCGCAGAAAAAATCTTCTTATGATAATAATAAACTCGGCAAGAAAGCGGTTGCAAACTTGGTTATGGCATTAATGTCCGATAATGTAGGACTAAGAAATAGTGCAATTGATTTGGTCCGTGGTTGTGAGCTTGATGAAGTTGTTGACGCTCTAATTTACACACTGAAAAACGAGGATTCCGCGTCAGTAAAGGTGATGGCCGCTATAACGCTATATCGAATTGGAAATCCTAGAGGAACAAAAGCTGTATTTAATTCCAAGCTTTGGAATGAAAATGAATTCATGAAAAAAATCAATACAGCTTTATTAATAAACTGAAGAAAAATAAAGATCAGTTTATAAAGGAATGATAACCAAATTAGTCATTTCCATGTAATTTGTTTGTCCGGCCAGCTTCAGCGAAGCGAGTGTAACTTATTGCCGGTAAAATTGATTAGAAGTTTAAATTAAATCAGGCTTAGCTAAAATAAATTTTCCGGACTTAAATTTAAATTTTAGGAATCTTTTTCCCTTTATTTCTCCAAATTACAAATACATAAGTGCTAAAGACTAATGCCATAATTAATTGCAGCAGAATCGAAGTTGATACAACGTCCATTTTAAGCAGAGAAAAATTAACCAGAAAGATTTTTCCTGCATAATAAAACACTTTAGCAATAATTATACTGCCGAATAAAGAAAGGAAAACAGAAGAGAACTTTTTCTGCAAAAGATAAAATAGGAATATATTTAAGGTTAGTTCACCAGTCATTAATAATGCTTTAAATAATACAGGGTGACCGGAAATCATGAAAGATATTAATGGAAGTGTAAGAGCTAATAAAAAAGTATTTCTTTTTGTGGAATGTGAAATTGCCAGTATTACCATCATTCTCATCGGATCAAAAATATAAAGCGGATAACTGAATAAATGTGAAACTGTAGGTACTAAATAAATAAAGGCCACAGCAAGCAAATCAAGGGTAGAATTTCTAATTATAACCCGATTCTTTTCTAAAGCTAAAACATTTTCCATGTCAAATCCCTTTTTATTTATTTTTCTTATACTAATATATTACTCTTTTGTCTATTTGTAAACAAAATCGTATTTTTCCGTCAATTATAAATAATTATTATAATTTAAAAGGGAAACCAGCAGTAATAAAATCTTCCTTTATTTAAATTAATTTTTAGAGGTTAAAATGGATAGAAGAGATTTTATTAAAAAAGGAACATTCGCTGCTTTTGCAGCAGGTGCTACTTTATCCTTCGGAGGCATTTCGGATATTTTTGCAAATTCTTTACTTTCCGGTTCTATGTATGATTTGGTGGCAGTAAAAGGCGGTGAACCTGATATAATGTTTAATAAAGCCATTTCATCTTTAGGCGGAATGAAAAATTTTGTTAAAAAAGGACAAAAGGTTGTTGTAAAACCGAATATCGGATGGGATGTTAATCCGGAAAGAGCGGCGAATACAAATCCAAAATTAATTTCAAGCATCATTAAACATTGTTTTGATGCAGGTGCAAAAGAAGTTTATGTTTTTGACCATACTTGCGACAATTGGAGTAGATGCTATTCAAACAGCGGTTTGGAAAAAGCATCCAAAGATGCCGGCGCTAAGGTTGTCTCCGGTGCAAGTGAAGGTTACTATCAGGATGTAAAGATCAATCTGGGTAAAAATTTGACTTTTGCAAAGGTACATGAATTAATTCTGAATTCGGATGTTTTTATAAATGTTCCGGTATTGAAAAGTCATGGCGGTGGAAGAATAACTGCAGGAATGAAAAATTTAATGGGAATTGTGTGGGACAGGGGCTACTGGCATCAAAATAATCTTCATCAATGTATTGCCGATTTTGCCACTTACAGAAAGCCGGATCTGACTATCGTTGATGCATATAATGTAATGTTGAGGAATGGGCCAAGGGGTACTTCCGTAAATGATCTTTCATTAATGAAATCTCTGATCATTTCAACCGATATTGTTGCAGCGGACTCTGCAGCAGCGAAAATTTTTGGAATAAATCCTGATGATGTTCAGTACATTAAAATTGCCGATCAAATGAAAACAGGGATTAAGGATTTAACGAAATTAAGAATAAATAGAATAATAATTTAAATATATTATCCGGTTTTATAAGGTTTAACCAGAAACCGAGTTCCCAAATAATAATGAAACTATTTCATTTAAAGAAAATCCGCGTAATTGTCAGTTTAATCTTTTTTGCTTTAATAGCTTTTTTGTTTCTTGATTTCTCAAATTTAATTTCCCCGGCTTATACAAACTATTTAACATATCTGCAGTTTGTCCCTTCATTTTTAAAAATTATAACTGTTTTTGATTTAGCTTCAGCAGGTTTCATAATCATTATAATATTAACATTATTATTCGGGAGATTTTATTGTTCCAGTATTTGCCCCCTTGGCACCCTTCAGGACATATTTGCATATTTGGGAAAGAAAATTCATAAAAAAAAATATTATCATCTTCTAAAACCTAATAATTTTCTCAGGTATTCATTCCTAATTTTGGCATCAGTCTTTTTACTATGGGGATCTTTATTCATTATAAATTTATTAGATCCATACAGTAATTTCGGTAGAATATTTACGCAATTAATTAAACCTATTATAATTGGAATAAATAACCTGGTTGCCTTCACTCTGAGCAGGTTTGACATCTATTCCGTTTATCCTATCGAAATTAAATCAATAGATTTAATATTAGCTTTGTTTCCCTTCTCATTTCTTGTTTTAATTTTCTGGCTCTCATTCTATCACGGAAGACTATTCTGCAATACTGTTTGCCCCGTTGGAAGTATTTTGGGTCTGCTATCCAAATTTTCATTATTTAAAATAAAAATCGATGAACAAAACTGCATTAGTTGTAATTTGTGCGAGAGGGTTTGTAAATCGGGGTGCATCGATAAGAAAAATAAAGTGGTAGATTACACGCGTTGTGTAGATTGTTTCAATTGTCTCACTGTTTGTCCGTCTGAAGGAATAACTTTCAATAAATATAAGCTGAACAAAAAAGTTGAAACCGATTCAAACATTAATTACAGTAAACGAGAATTTATTCTTAAATCTGCAGCTTTTATTTTCTTTTCGAACGGATTATCTTTTGCACAAAAGAAAATTATCCCTAAAAAGCTCAGTACTATTCCAATTCTAAAAAAGTTTCCTGTTTCTCCGCCCGGATCAAAAAGTATTCAGCACTTTACCAATTCTTGTACAGCCTGTAATTTATGTGTTAGTGCATGCCCGACTCAAGTATTACAACCATCTTTCTTAGAATACGGATTTTTAGGTATGCTTCAACCGATGATGAATTTCAAGATTGGATTTTGCAATTTCGATTGTGTAATCTGCAGTCAGGTTTGTCCAAGCGGCGCTATTCTCCCTGTAAAATTGGAAAAGAAAAAAACAATCCAGTTGGGAAAGGTCAATTTTATAAAAGAAAATTGCATCGTAGTTACTGAAAAAACGGATTGCGGAGCTTGTGCGGAACATTGTCCGACAAAAGCAGTTACAATGGTACCGTATGAAAATATTAAAATCCCGGAAATTAAAAATGAATACTGTATAGGATGCGGTGCTTGCGAAAACGCATGTCCGACTAAACCATATAAGTCAATTTATATCGAAGGTAATCCTATTCACTTAACTGCCAAGAAAAAAGAGGAAATAAAATCGAATGAAAAAATTAATTATAAAGAAGAATTTCCTTTTTAAAATAATTTTTAGAAATTGAAAGTTGTGTTAATTAAATAACTAATAATCAATATATTTAATAACTTTCTTCTTATTATTACTTTTTAAGGCAAGTTCAATAATACGAGAAGTAACAAGAACCTGCTCAGGCTTTACTTCTAATTTTTTACGGTTTGTAATTGATTCATATATATTTTCGTAAAATCTATAATAATTGCCAGGTTCGGTTTTTATTTTTCCCTTAAAATCCAATCCGTTTATTTCAGCATTTATTATGCCCCATTGTTCTTCCGGTTCATTTCCCCAATTTATTGAGTTTTTAAAACCTGATTTCTTCAAAGTGTCTTCTTGAGGATCAAGACCATTTTTAATAAAAGTTCCCTTTGTTCCCGATAAGGCAAATCTTACCAAAGGCTGCTTATAAAGGAAGCCGCTGTTTAAAATTACTTTTAACTTTGGATAGGATAAAATTATTTCGAAGTTATCTATAATTTTACTTTTATTACGTTGTATTCTAAGATCTGCAAATACAGATAGCGGCTTACCGAATAAACAAACTGCCTGATCAATCAAATGCGAACCGATATCATAAAGCAGGCCGGAACCCGGCTTTTCTTCTTCCTTCCATGAATTAGGTTTTATAAAATTTCTATATCTGTCAAAATGAGATCTGAATTCAACAAGTTCGCCGAGTAATTTATTTTCAATAATTTTTTTAACTGTTAGAAAATCTCCGTCCCATCTTCTGTTTTGATAAACGCTTAACAATCTATTTTTTTTATTAGCAAGATTGATTAATTCCTTTGCTTCTTTAACGGTAGGAGTAAATGGTTTTTCAATAATTACATGTTTTCCGGCAGCCAATGCCTTTTTCCCCATTTCATAATGAAGATTATTAGGAGTGTTAATAACAACTAAATCGATACTATCATCGCTCAAAATATTCTTAAAATCTTTTACAACATTTACATAGGGATATATTTTTTTTGATCTTTCGGAATGCCGCTCCAAAACCTTTACTAAATTAAAATTGGGATTAGCATCTAAAAATGTGGCATGAAAATATTCACCCGACATTCCGAAACTTGTAAGTGCAGCATTAATTTTCTTTCTCATATTTATATTTTTCCTTTTAAATTATTAAATGAAAAAATAACCGTTCTTTTTAAAAAATTTATTCTTTTATATTAGTATTATAAAACAAATTCAATTTAATTATTGTGAGTATTAAATATCAAATTTTAGGCAATCCTGGCGGCGACAACGCTATGATGGTTTGGATTAATTCCGGTACCAGGATGCATCGTTTGCTTTTTGACTGCGGCGAAGATTTGCTAAAGGAATTAAGTTATTCTGATGTAAGTTCGATTGATCATTTATTCTTTTCTCATCTTCATCTAGACCATGCGGCCGGTTTTGATTATTTTTTACGAAGAAATTACGACCGTTATGCTAAACCGGTTATAGTATGGGGACCGAAAGATACTGCAAATATTATCAGCAATCGACTAAGAGGATATACCTGGAATTTAATAGACAATGTCCCGGGAAGTTGGAAGATTAACGACTTACACAAAAATATAATTACAACCTCAAGATTTTTAACCTCCGAAGGTTTTTCCAGGAAACATAATTCGGGAAAAAGAGTATTCAAAAATTTTGTTTTTGAAAACAAAGATTTCAAGGTTACAATTGCAGAATTAAATCATATTATTCCTTCAATTGCGTATAGAGTTGATGAAAAACCGAATTTGAACATTGACAAGATTCAACTTAAAAAAAGCGGATTACCTTCAGGGCCCTGGCTGGAGAAAGTGAAGGATTTAAAGATCCCTTCAAATAAAAAAATAATAATAGGACATAAAAGATATTCTCTAAAAGAATTAAGAAATATGCTGGTTAAAATAAATAAGGGAAACAGCATTGCTTATCTCACAGATTTTATTTTTGACAGGAGGTCAAGTTCAAGAGCAATAAAATTAGTTAAAGAGTGTGAAACTGTTGTCTGTGAAAGCCAGTATTCAAATTCAGATTTAGAATTAGCAAAAAAGAATTATCATCTTACCGCCCCGCAAAGTGCTCAAATAGCTAAAAGCGGCGGGATAAATAAACTAATATTATTTCACATTTCGGAAAGATATGACGTTAAGGAAGATTATCCCGGTTTATTAAAAGAAGCTAATAATATATTTAAAAATACATTTTTTCCAGAAGAATGGAACATTATATAAATTTATATTACTATATCAAATTATTTCAGCAATATCATCTTTTTTACGCGTAAAAAATTGTTCGATTTAAACTGAAGATAATAAACACCGCTTGATAAATCGTTCCCATCAAAAACTATATTGTAATACCCTGCTTCTTCCTCCTCATTTACAAGAGTTGCAACTTCATTTCCTACCGAATTGTAAACTTTAATAGTCACAAAGCTGCTGGAAGGCAAAGCATATCGTATTGTTGTAGTCGGATTAAAAGGATTGGGATAATTTTGAGATAAATAATAATTTGTGGGAAATTTTGTATTTTCAGTGACAACAGTCGGCGATACAACAGTTATGGTACCTGACATTCCGGAACCATCTGTACCTCCATGAAATCTGCAATAGTAACGATGTAATCCTAAAGAAGTAAGTACAAAACTAAAAGTTTGATGTGAACTATTTATAGGTGAATCCCAAGAATTAGGTCCGCTGGTGCTATCCGAAGTTGTGGTATGTGATCCTGACACCCATTTCCAAGTAACAGTATCTCCTAAAGTAATAGTTATTTTTGCAGGAGTAAATACATCATTTGAAACATCAATAATATGGTTTGTTTGAGCACGAACCGGAACTAAAATTAAAATAAAAAATAAACTAAAAAGCAGTAAGTTTTTGTCCATTAAAAATTTCCTTTCCTAAACATTCAAACTATTCAAATCGAATATATTTCCTTAATTTAATCCAAGATTCATTCATTTAGACGATAAAATTTCGATTTAGTTTTACATCCTTTTTAATAGCTAATAAAATATAGTTTGAATTCAGAATTCCTATGAGGTGAGTCACAGCCGAGCATATGTTTTTAGGTAAGTAAAATATAGGAATTTTAATTAAAAATAATCGTTCTATTAATTATTAATCACAATTCTTTTTATTTCTTTTTTTAGAAATGCACCGGTAATACTTTTCTTCTTTTTTACTATGCTTTCAGGAGTACCTTCCGCAATTATTTTACCGCCGGCTTCCCCGCCGCCGGGTCCCAAATCAATTATCCAGTCTGCTGTTTTTATAACATCAAGGTTATGCTCAACAACTACAACTGTATTCCCTTTTTCCACCAATTTATTTAGAACATCAAGCAGAATATTTACATCTTCAAAATGAAGCCCCGTTGTAGGTTCATCCAAAATATAAAGAGTTTTGCCTGTACTTACTTTACTTAATTCGGTTGCCAGTTTTACACGTTGCGCTTCCCCGCCGGACAAAGTAGTTGCCTGCTGCCCCAGCTTAATATAACCGAGGCCGACATCGTTTATAGCTTTTAGTTTACGCTTAATTCTCGGTAAATCTTCAAAGAATTTTAAAGCTTCGCTTACCCGCATTTCCAAAACGTCTGCAATTGATTTTGTTTTGTACAATACTTCAAGTGTTTCCCTGTTATATCTTTTACCGCGGCACGATTCACATTCCACATAAACATCCGGAAGAAAATTCATCTCAATTTTTCTTAAACCGTCGCCACCGCATTCTTCACATCTTCCGCCTGCAACATTAAAGCTGAAACGTCCTGTGCTATACCCGCGCATCTTTGATTCGGGAAGCTGTGAATATAAGTCCCTAATAAATGTAAACAAACCTGTATAAGTTGCAGGATTTGATCTTGGTGTTCTGCCGATTGGTGTTTGATCTATTTCTATAACTTTGTCTATAAATTCCAATCCCTCAATCGACTTAAACGGAAGCGGAACTGTTTTAGATTTATAAATTTTGTTCATTAAAATTTTTACCAGGGTTTCATTCATTAAAGTCGATTTACCTGATCCGCTTACGCCGGTAATAAGCGTTAAAGTTCCCAGCGGTATTTTAAGATCTACATTATGAAGATTAAACCCGCTGGCACCTTTAAGAACTAGATAATTTCCGTTTCCTTTTCTTCTTTGAACCGGAACAATAATTTCTTTTTTGTTTGTTAGATATGAAAGTGTAAGAGAATTAATACCGTTCTGTGACTCAACCAATTTTTTAGTTTCACCGGCTAAGCAGATTTCGCCTCCATGTTCACCGGCACCAGGTCCTAAGTCTATCATATAATCGGAGCTCTCTATCGTTTCCCTATCGTGTTCAACAACAATTACGGTATTACCCAAATCCCGTAAATTTTTTAATGATTGAATTAATTTTATATTATCACTTTGGTGAAGCCCGATGCTCGGTTCGTCAAGCACATATAAAACACCCGCAAGCTGGGAACCGATTTGAGTTGCCAGTCTAATTCTTTGAGACTCACCTCCGGAAAGCGTACGCGCAGATCTATCTAAAGTTAAATAATCCAAACCGACATTCAGTAAGAATCTTAATCTCGATATAATTTCCTTTAAAATCGGTTTTGCAATTATTCCATCTCTCCCGGTAATATTTAAAGAGCCGAATAGCTCTTCCGATCTTTTTATGGAAAGCTTAGTAATTTCACTTATATTCATTCCCTGAAACTTAACTGCAAGAGATTCTTGTTTAAGCCTGCCCCCGTTGCAGGTCGGGCATTGTACCGTATTCATGTAAGATTCAACCCATTCACGAATATTGTTGGAACTGGTTGTGTTATAATAATTTTTCAAATAATTTATCAAACCTGAAAAACGATGCATATAAGTAACAGGCTTGGTTCCGCCGTAAGAGTACGAAAATGCAATTTTTTCTTTGCTGCCTGTAAGTAAAATTTCTTTTTGATTTTCCGTTAAATCACTAAGCTTTGTATCAAAATTAAAACCGTATTTTTCCGCAACCGCCGTAAGCTGGTTAAAGAACCAGATGGAACGCGGCTTACCGAGAGGTGCCAGCGCTTCCTGGTTTATAGATTTATTCCAATCCGGAATAATTAGGTTTATATCGAGCTCTTTTTTTTCACCAAGCCCTTCACAATCAGGACATGATCCATATGGAGAATTGAAAGAAAACGAATTGGGTGCAAGCTCACGATAACTTATTCCGCAATCAAGGCAGGCAAGATGTCGGCTGAAAATATGATCCTCTGCACCATCGTTTACAATTACAATACCGTTTCCGTAGTTTAATGCTACTTCTACCGATTCGGTGATTCTATTGCGTGATTTTTCACTAACTGTAATTTTGTCAACAGAAATTTCAATATTATGAATCTTGTATCTATCTACATGAAATCCTTTTACTATTTCAAAGAATTC
>CAZHBJ010000025.1:0-31334 GCA_964530445.1 uncultured Ignavibacteriaceae bacterium | reverse complement strand
CAAGCGGAATGTACATTTACAGTTTAACCGCTGGTAATTTTAAATCAGTTAAAAAAATGATGCTGGTGAAATAATCTTTTAATTCTAACTTTATTGGAACTACTTTTTCTGTTTCTTCTTAATGCGGCTAGAATAAATGAAAGTAGAAATAAAAATTAGTTTATATTTAAGCTGATTAAAAATTTAATACTAAATAAATTCATCACTTTTCAAAATTAATTTGTACTATAATAATTTCAATTTTTTTGAAGAAATTGAAGCTTTTTTTTAAAAATGATATTTATTATATTTGCGCACTTAAAAAACCAGGAGTGTTAATTTATGGCAAAACAGCAAACATTTGCCGATAAGTCCAAGGCAAAGAAAAAAGATTCAACAGTTAATGTTAAGTTGATTAAAACCGTTAAAACTGCAAAGGGAACTTATAAGTTTAATGAAAAATTTGTTAAAATTGATGATATAAGTAAGGTTTCTGAATTAAAATAATTGTTAAAATAAGCGGTTGAATAGCCGCTTTTTTTATCCAAATCGAAATTTCCTTCCTGCATTTTTATTTCTTTAAATTTTTCACTTGACTTAATGAAAATATTTTTTAAATTGACTTTTACTACTAGTTCAAGGAGAAGATTTTAATCTTCCACGCATTCAATTACTAACGGTTGTTGCTTGTTTTAGAACTCGCTAATAATTATCAACTTTTAATTAAAAAGTAACTATTATTCACTAAGAAAGGAGGGTGTCGACAGATGATTATCCCCAAAAAGATGAAACTCTACAATTTGTTCAATATTGAAAGCATCCCCCAGCTTCAAAAGCTTAGCGAAGAAGAAATATTTTCACTTAAAGTAGTATCAAATGTACTTCCTTTCAGAACCAATAATTATGTGGTAGATGAGCTTATAGATTGGGAAAATATTCCTAATGATCCGATGTACCAGCTGACCTTTATGCAAAAAGATATGCTGACCGATAATCAGTTTGAAAGAATGGCCGAATTGCTTAGAAGAAGTGCGTCACAATCTGAAATTAAAGAGTTGGCTAACGATATTAGGCTTGAATTAAATCCTCATCCGGCTGCACAAATGACTATGAATGTTCCGGATTTGGATGACTGCCCTGTACCCGGTGTTCAGCACAAGTACAGAGAAACAGTTTTAATATTTCCGTCAAGCGGGCAAACATGCCATGCATATTGTACTTTTTGTTTTAGATGGGCCCAGTTTGTAGGAATGAATGATCTTCATTTTGCAACCGACGAGTCAAAAAGGTTCCAGGATTATATAAAGCAGAATAAAAATATTACTGATATTTTGGTAACAGGCGGCGATCCGATGATAATGAGCTTAAGAAATTTGAAAGCTTATCTTGAACCTTTGTTAAAACCTGAATTCGAACATATTCGATCAATTCGAATCGGTACCAAATCCGTAGCATACTGGCCATATAAATATGTTACTCATAAGGAAGCAGACGGCGTCCTTCAACTATTTGAAAAAATAGTGAGATCCGGTAAACATCTTGCAATTATGGGACACTACAATCATTGGGTTGAACTATCCACCGATGTTGCACGTGAAGCTGTTAGGCGAATAAGAAATACCGGTGCGGAAATTAGAACTCAGTCTCCTTTAATTAAACACATCAATGATGATCCTGATGTCTGGGCAAGGATGTGGAAAGAGCAAGTGAGTCTAGGATGTATTCCATATTATTTCTTTGTAGAAAGAAACACCGGAGCAAAAAATTATTTTTCAATCCCACTTGAAAGAGCACTTAATATTTTCAGAGATGCATTTATTCAAGTTTCAGGTTTAAGCAGAACCGTTCGCGGGCCTTCAATGTCGGCTTTACCGGGTAAAATTGCAATTGAAGGAATTACCGAAGTATATGGAGAAAAAGTATTTGTACTTTCATTGCTGCAGGCAAGAAATCCGGAATGGGCTAAACGTCCTTTCTTTGCTAAGTATGATCCCAAAGCAACCTGGCTTACTGATTTACGACCTGCTTTCGGTAAAACGAAATTTTTCTATCAGGATGAATTAAATGAAATCATCAGAACAAATTTCGGGCAGATGTATTTTCAGGATAAACCTGTAGAAGAAGTTGAATTCGACTCGGAAATGGTAGCTTAAAAATTATACGTCAATTTGGAATTTAAATAATCATGATTCCGGATTGACGTATTTTTTTATCTTGTATTAAAAGAAATATGCTAAATAAATAAACGGGGTTCTAAAATTCCTTCCAGTTCAAGTAATTTTTCTTTTATTTTTATTCCTCCGGAGTATCCTCCGATAGATCCGTCTGAATTTATAATACGATGGCAGGGGATTATTATCGGAACCGGGTTTGCACCGTTTGCTCTTCCTACAGCCCGAATGGATTTTACATCCCCAACCTTTTCGGCAATTGTTTTGTAAGAAACAGTTTTGCCGTAAGGAACTTTTGATAATTCATTCCAAACCTTCTTCTGAAATTCCGTACCATGTATATCCAACGGTACTTTAAAGGTCTTCCTTTTACAATGGAAGTATTCATCTAATTGTTGAAAAACATTAAATAAGAAAGGGTCGTCAGGCTGCAGATTTGTTTGATTTGAACTTTCTAAGATATCGGATTTATTATTTAAAAATATTTTTACAATGCCTTTGCGAGAAGCAAAAATTTTTAATTGAATACCTGAAATTTTTGATGATGCAAAATATAAAATTTCATTATTTGTCATTATTTACTCCGTAGGAGTAATATAGTAATAATTTCGGAATGTTTTTCAAAATAGAAAGCCCAACTTAAAAATTGAATTGGGCTTTTATGAACTATATTTCAAAAAATGATTATACTAATCGGGAATAACTTCAATTGCAGGATTTATATCACGTTTTAACAAACCTTCAATAGCCATTAATGTTCCGCTTATTGCAGTTGGGCATGTACCGCAAGCACCCTGGTAATGAATTTTTACAGTATAACCGTCAAGGCTGATTACTTGAAGTCCACCGCCGTCTCCTGCCAATGCAGGCCTGACTTTTTGGTCCAGAATTTTATTTATTTGTTTTAATAATTCACTTTCCTCCTCAACGGAAGGCTTAACAATTTGTTCTTCGGGGATTTGGTTTTTATCAAAAGTTTTCAGAAAATTAATAAACGGTTTCTGAATTTGTCCCCAGTTAGCATCTTTCGATTTTTCAATTGTAACAAACTTATCCATATAGAAAACAGATTCCACGCCGTCGATTGCGAATATTCCTTTAGCAAGAGGGTCTTTTTCTGCTTCTTCTTTACTTCCGAATTGCCTGGTTTCGTACTTTAATAGTTTTTCACTTAAAATAAATTTCAATGCATGAGGGTTTGGCGTTAAATCAACATCTTGAATTAATAACATTACAATACTCCTATAAATTACTTATCAAAAATAACTTAAGATTGACTTACCTTCAAGTCTTTAAATTGAGTTAGGTTACGTAGTAATAATTTAATTAAGTAAAAACGAATAATTAATTCTTCATATTTTTAATTAAACTTTCACTTATATTTCGTATCAAAATTCTAAGGGCAATATGGAAGACATTTTAATTGTTTTTACCGGCGGTACATTTTCAATGATGATTGATAAATCAACCGGAGGAGCCGTACCCAGATTTTCGGGTGAAGAATTAATAACAAAAATACCTGATGCCAGGAAGCTTGCTAATATTGATTGCTATGATTTCGGCAAATATCCCGGTCCGCATATGACTCCGGAACTAATGTTTAAATTAGCAAATAAAATACAAGAGCTGATTGAAGAAAAATCCTACAGCGGCGTAATAGTAACTCACGGAACCGACACTCTTGAAGAAACGGCCTATCTTTTGGATTTAACCGTTAAAACTTCAATTCCTATCATTGTTATCGGATCTATGAAAAACAGCTCAGAGCCCGACTGGGACGGGCCGAGGAATTTATTAGATGCGATTCATATTTGTTTAAATCCAAATTGCAGAGATTTGGGCGTGCTCGTTTGTCTTAACGGAGAAATAAATGCGGCAAGCGAAGTCACAAAAACTTTTACTGATGAAGTGGATACTTTTCAAAGTCTGGATTTCGGCGCATTGGGCTTTGTCCAAAATGATAGGGTAATATTAAATAGGTTACCGAGAAAGCTGGAAAAAATTACAACCGACAAAGTTGTTTCGAACGTAGATTTACTGACAGTATATGCCGGAATGAATGAAAAGTTTTTTAAATTTTCTGCCGACAGCAATGTTGAAGGAATTGTTGTTGAGGCACTTGGAGTAGGCAATGTTCCACCTGCTGCTTTCGACGGAATTAAATACGCAGTAGAGAAAAATATTCCTGTAATTCTTGTTTCAAGGTGTCCGGCAGGAGAAACTCTTGATATTTACGGATATCCGGGTGCAGGTAAATGGCTTCATAGTATCGGGGTTATTTTTGCGGAATATTTGAATGGTCAGAAAGCAAGAATAAAATTGATGCTTGCGCTCGGTGTTACCAGGGAGTTAAATGAATTAAGAAAAATATTCGACGATAATATTTCCTAAGCTGTTAATAATTCAAGATCGACTTTTTGAATTTGATTAACTTCTTTGCCGAGAAATAATTCAGCAACTTCCTTAAATTTTACGGGGATATCGCTAACGAAAAAATCCTGATTGCCGTTCGAAAATTTATTTGTATGAAGGTCAATTCTATCGAGTTCTTTATCAACAACTTCAGCTGAGGCAATGCCGGAATCGATCAGCTTTACGTTTTCGCCTATGACTTCCTGTATTACTTCGGTTAAAATGGGGTAGTGAGTGCAGCCTAGAACGAGAGTATCTATTTTCAGGTCCCTCAATTCTTTTAAATATTCTTCGGCTATATTATAAGTTGCTTTATGTTTTACCCAGCCTTCTTCGGCAAGCGGGACGAATAACGGGCAAGCTTTTTCAAATACCTTAATCTTCGGTTCAATTTTATTTATTTCTTTCGAATATGCCTTGTTGTTTATAGTTGCTCTTGTGCCTATAACCCCTATGCGTCCGTTTTTAGTTTCTGCAGTCGCCGATTTTGAACCCGGCTCAATCATTCCGATAATCGGAACATTAAAGTTGTTTCTTAATTCATTTAAAGCAACAGAGGACACCGTGTTACATGCAACCACAATCGCTTTTACATTTTTATTAATCAAAAACTTTGCATCTTGCAAAGCATATTCAATAACCGTTGAGTTAGATTTCGAACCATAAGGAACCCGTGCAGTGTCTCCAAAATAAACTATGTTTTCTTTTGGTAATGTTGAAGCAACTCTTTTAACCACTGTCAGTCCCCCTATTCCGGAATCGAAAACTCCGATAGGTTTTTCTTTTTCCATGAAGTTCAATTTTTTACCTTATAACATTTGAGAGATAGTTCCGGTTAGTTCGGTTTTAATAAACTCATAATCATTTTGAGAAATCTTTTTACCCTGCCTGTCAAGCACATAAAAAGAATCGACAATATCATCACCCTTGGTAGAAATTTTTGCAAAATAGATAATTAAGCCCAATTCGGTCATCTTAGTAGTTACCTGGTACAAAAACCCTAATCGGTCCGGGGAAAAAATATCTATAATCGTATACTTTTCATGTTTCTCAAATTCAATTTTAATTTTACCGGCGCGCTTAAAAAATTTACTTTCTATTCGCCACCACCTGGATTTTAACCTTACAAATTCTTGGTTTAGTTGAAGCAATCCGGAAATAACTTTTTGAAAATCTTCTTCTATTTTTGAATAACGTTCGGTATTAAGCTTTTTATGAGTTCTGAAATCGGTAATATTAAATGTATCTATTACAATTCCGTCTTTCCGGGTGAAAATTTTCGCATCATGAATATTTGCATCGTTTATGGAAAGGACACCGCACATTTTAGATAATAGTGAAGGATAATCTTTCGTAATGACAGTTACGTTTGTTACGTCTTCGAATTCCTTGAACATTACGGAAAGATTGATTCCCTTTTGAATTTCTTCAACATGTTTTGCAATTTCCACATCCGAAAATTGATGCGCATAACCTATATCATTTATCGAATCAATATGTTCTTGAACATGAGATTCGGAAATTATATTCGAGTGTTTGCTTATTTCTTTAGGTTCAACATAAATACTGTTTATTAAAAGTTCTTCCCCGGTTATTTGTTCTTCAATCATCGACTTAGCTTTTTTATAAAGCTCTGCCAATAAGTCGCTTTTCCAAGTGGTCCACACTGCCGGATTTACAGCAGATAGATCGGCATAAGTAACAAGATAAAGCAAGTCCAGGTCTTCCGAATTACTAAACTTAGCCGTGAAGTTATTTAATGTTTCCGGGTCATTTAAATTTCTTCTAAAAGCAACTTGTTCCATAACAAGATGATTTCTTACGAGAAAAGACACAGGCTCAACTTCTTCTTCGCCGTAACCAAGCCTGTACATTATTGATGAAGCCATTTCCGCACCAATTATTTCGTGGCCGGAAATATTAATCGGCTTTGCTATGTCATGAAACAATAAACCGAGATGTAATATTTCTTTGTCTTTTAAATTATTATAAATTTTCCCAAGCGGTGAAGTATCTTTTTCCAGATTTTCCAGGTTTTGAATTGTAATTAAAGTATGTTCATCAGCAGTATAACAGTGATAAACGCCGTGCTGCAGAAAACCGATTAGGTCGTTGAATTCCGGCATAAATGCTTTTAAAACACCAAGTTCATTCATTGCCGACAAAGTTTGGCCGACATTTTTAGGCAGCCGTAAAATTTCTCTAAAGAAAACCGAAGATTCGGCTTCGGTTCTTACTACTCCGTCATACTCTTCAACAACTTCAATAATTGTGGAGCGAAGATTTTCATCGAAGTGTGCAGAGTATAGGCCCTTGTAATAAAATGCTCTTAAAATATCCGACAATGTTAGATTTGTCTTGGAATTAAGGGAAATTATCTTTCTTTTAAGTACAAAATCTTCATCCAAATCAATTGCCAGCGAATCCGGAAGCGGATTTGAAATTTCTTCTTGAAACTTTTTTATCATCGACTTAGAAAATCTGTGAATTATATTGGAAGAAATGAAATACATGTGCATGAAGCTTGCTAATGCATCCTTCCTGTGAATCATCATTGAAGAAATTTTTTTCTGTGCGGCAAATTCAAACCTGTCGTTCTTTTGCCGTGAAATTAGATGCAGAGCATTTCTTACTCCCAGAATTAACTTATAGCTTTCAAGCAGGCGCTTACATTCATTATCCGATGTATATTGATTCTGTTTTAAAAGATCGATAAATATTTCCGCCTGGGACAATTCGCTTTGCTTATTAAGGAAAGTACCGTTCATTAGAATGTATATCCACTCTATTGCCTGAAAATCCCTTAACCCTCCTGCGGAAAGCTTTACATTAGGCTCCAGCACTTTCGGTGAATCGCCGTATTTTTTATAACGGTCGTTTATATCTTCACAAAGTTCATTTAAAAGATTAACCTTAACTTCTTCAGTCATAAATAAGGATAGAGTCTCGTCCCATTTCTTATATAAAGTTTCGCTGCCTAAAAGAAACCGGGTTTCAAAAAACTGGGTAAAAGTATGCAGATCAGTTTTTAAATATTTTTCAATATCCGAAAAATCCCTAACCGTATGTGATGCTTCAAGCCCGTTATCCCAAAACTTAGTAACAAGATTAGCTATTGGTTCTTTGTTTTCCTCAACAGAGCTTGTTATAAACATAAGATCTATATCCGAATAAGGCGACAGCTCCCTTCTGCTGAAGCTGCCTGCGGAAGCAAGAACGAAATTATATTTATCATCTCCGGCTAACTTTCTAATATATTCTTCAACAAGCAGGCTGTATGAAACACTGAATTGAAAAGAATCTTGCTGCCTGAGATTCCCTTGAAATATTTTTTCACGGGATTTGATAAAATCTTTCTTTATGTTCTCAACGGAGATCATTGTTTTTTAATCAACCTAATTTCAAATATTCAAAGCACAAAATTTGTTACTTATTCAGTTAGTTAAAGTTCCCTTTATTATCAAGGTTGTCGTCCTTCTCATATTCAGCCTCAACAAGCGAGGAAATACCGCCCCGGACATTGAATTCGGCGGTTATAAACATGTACCTCGGCTTGCATACTTCCACCAGGTCGTCCAGAATTTTGTTGGTAACGCTTTCGAAATATATCCCTTCGTTTCTAAAGGAGTTAAAATAAAATTTTAGCGATTTTAACTCTATGCACAATTTATCGGGAATATATTCTATTGTAATGGTAGCAAAATCCGGCTGGCCGGTCTTTGGGCAAACGGACGTAAATTCCGGTGCGGTATGAACTACAGTGTAATTCCTGTCCGGATATGCGTTTTCAAATACTTCCAAAAGTTTTAATTTATCACTCATTATTCACTCAAATTAATAAATGTTTTTCTTTAGACGAATCAAATATAAAATGGATTATTAAATATATAAAGGTCTGACTTTATAACTTATCGGATCCTCGATACCTGCCTGTTGAAATCCTCTTAATCTTAAGGCACAGCTGTCGCATACGCCGCAGGCTTCGTCCTCGTTTTGGTAACATGACCAGGTTAAATTTAAAGGAGCGCCGAGTTCAATTCCTTTTTTAATAATTTCAGATTTGGAATAATTTATAATAGGAGTTTCAATTTTTATTTTAGTAGAAGGTTTGGTCCCGGTATCTATCATATTTTCGAAAGCAGTAAAGAATTCAGGACGGCAATCCGGGTAGCCCGATGAATCTTCGTACACAGCACCGATAAAAACAGCGGAAGCATTTAGAACTTCTGCCCAGCTTACACATGCCGAAAGTATATTTGCATTACGAAAAGGAACATAAGAAGAAGGAATATCTTTATTTGTTAAATCTGCTTCGGTTACTTTTATATTTTTATCGGTTAAAGAGGAGCCGCCGATTTTAGATAAATGTGTATAGTCTATTACTAATCTATTTTGCACATTATAAAAATCGGCAATATCGTTAAATGCTTTTAATTCCCTAGCTTCAGTCCTTTGACCGTAATTAATATGTGCAAGTGCAAGATTAAAATTTAAGTTTGCTATTGCCGCAGTTACGCAGCTGTCCATTCCGCCGCTAAGAGCTACAACTGCCGTATTTTTATTATTATTTGTCATTTAAGCTTCAATTTAAGTTGATAAAAATAAGAAAATAGCAGGACACATTGAAGGGATTAAAAATTATTCTATATAATTAACCAATCGGTTTGTTAGAAATTACATGAACAAAAAATTCAAAATGTATTTTGGGGTTTATGTAAATTAAATGATACTTAACTGATATTTTACATTTTTTCCCGAATAAAGATTAAAAATCTTCCAAGGCGTTTTATAAAATCTTTTTTTTATGTTTTGTTTTAGCTAATTTCTTATTCGGAATTCTTACTCTCTCTATCTAAAGTCTAAAATTATAAAGGAAAATATTGGACACTCTCAAAAATATTTTCACGCAAATAAAAAATTTATTAGATCTTCCGATTGCCGAGGTTGGTAAAACCCATTTAACACTTTGGACGTTAATATATCTAACGATTTTAATTTTCGTTCTTTTTTTTGTTACTGCCAAGCTTAAAAAATGGATTGTTTATAAGCTTCTTGAAAAAAGTAAAATTGAATTAGGGGTTAGAATTGCTGTCGGGACAATTATTCGTTATTTGATTCTGGTACTTGGTCTGGTAATAATAATGCAGACAGTGGGTATAGACTTAAGCGCTTTAACCATACTTGCGGGCGCTCTCGGAGTAGGTATCGGTTTTGGTCTGCAGAATATTACTAATAATTTTGTAAGCGGTATTATTATTTTATTTGAAAGACCGATTAAAGTCGGGGATAGAATTGAAGTTGGAGATGTTTTCGGCGATGTGGTAAATATTTCCATGCGTTCTACAACAGTAATAACCAACGATAACATTACCATTATCGTTCCAAACTCGGATTTTATTTCTTCAAAAGTAATTAACTGGAGCTACAACGATAGAAATATTAGATTTAATATTCCAATCGGTGTATCTTACAAAGAAGATCCTGAAATTGTAAAAAAAATACTTTTGGAAATTGCCGGGGATACAACGGGTATTTTAAAAAATCCGGCTCCGGAAGTTTTATTTTCCGAAATGGGAGACAGCTCAATTAATTTTATACTAAGGGTATGGACAGATAAATATACTAGTAAACCGGCTATCCTAAAAAGTATTTTATATTTTGAAATATTTAAGAGATTTAAAAAAGCAGATATCGAAATACCTTTCCCTCAAAGAGATTTACATATTAAAAACACCGACTTTAAAATTCAATCATCTTAAAATAGTTCAAACTATTTCTTCTTAATCATTATAAAAATTACTGCAATTAAAAAACTTATTATTGAGGAAACCAGGAATGGCACAGTCGGTCCGAATAAATCCCAAAGAATCCCGGTAATAAATGAACCGATCATAATTGCAAAGCTTGAAAGCATTGTTAAAAATCCGATTGCAGTTGCTCTCTTTTCATCCGGAATTAAATCCGATACCCAGGCTTTGGCAATACCTTCGGTAGACGCAGCATATATTCCGTAAAGTACAAAAAATCCCCACATCCAATCCACATTCGGCGAAAAGGCAAAGCCGAGATAAACGACTGAAAATATTATTAAACCTAAAACATAAATATTCTTCTTACCGAATTTGTCTGAAATTCTTCCGATCGGATAAGAAGCGCCGGCGTAAATAATATTGTAAAATATATAACCTATTATTGCCAGCGTGCTTGAGTGAGAAACGTTTTGAGATTTTAGTATTAAAAAAACATCGCTGCTGTTAACGAGCGAAAAAATTGTTACAAGAATAATTATCGTTTTGTATTGAGATGGAGCGGACTTCCAAACATTTAAATAGTGTTCCTTTTGTTTTGTCTTAATTATCGTAACTTTATCTTTAACTGCACGCGTGAAACTAACTGCAACTACGGAAGGAAGAAACGCAACTAGAAATATTAACCTGAAATCATTCGGATAAAAATGAAGAAGAACTAAAGCAGCAATAGGTCCGATAGCTGCCCCAAGAGTGTCCATTCCCCTATGAAATCCGAAGATAGCGCCTGTGTTTCCATCGGCATTACCAGCCAGCAAGGCATCTCTTGGAGCAGTTCTAATTCCCTTTCCTACACGGTCAGTTACTCGAGAAAATAATACTGTCGATATATACGGAAAAATTCCGGGAAGCGGTTTTACCAAAGCAGATAGTCCGTAACCAATAGTTACAAATATTGAGCGTTTTCCCAATTTATCTGAAAGTCTTCCGAAATATCCTTTTAAAAACCCGGCAATAAATTCGGCTAAGCCTTCTATAATTCCAACCACAGCCATAGAAGCACCGAGAACAGTCGTCAGGAATAACGGAGTGACCGGGTAAAGCATTTCGCTTGCAATATCTGTAAACAGACTTACCAAGCCTAATATTATTACCTGCTTTGGGATTTTTTTCAGAATATATTTCCTTTATCTAAATGTAAAGAATACTAAAATAGTTCTTATTTTATTTAATATACATGACCAATATTAAAAATTGAAGTAGATAATCATCTTTCGTAAGTTTGAAGTTGTAAATATCGAAAATAAAATCCACAAAATATTTAGAGGGAAAGATGCGAAAAAAAGTTATTGCCGGCAATTGGAAAATGAATAAAAATTTAAGCGAATCCCAAAATTTAATTTCTAAATTATCCGCCGGATTGAACAGTGAAAAAATAAACTGCAGTGTAATTATATGTCCGCCATATACTTCACTTCAAGAAGCAAACTCATTAATTAGAAACACCGATATTAAATTAGGTGCTCAAAATATGTATTATGAAGAAAGCGGTGCATATACCGGAGAAATTTCGGCATCGATGCTTAAGAGTGTCGGCTGCGAATATGTAATTTTAGGTCATTCGGAAAGAAGAACGATTTTTAAAGAAGCAGACAGTTTAATTAATAAAAAAATTAAGAATGCTCTTCAGAGTGATTTAAAACCTATTTTTTGTATAGGCGAAACTTTAGAAGAAAGAGAATCCGGTGTTACTAAAGACGTAATTAAGAGACAGGTGGTAGAAGGACTAAAAGAAATATCCGTAAATGATTTAAACAGCATAATAATTGCTTACGAACCTGTTTGGGCAATAGGTACCGGGAAGACTGCAACACCTGCACAGGCAGAAGAAGTTCACGAATTCATTAGAGAAATTATAAGTGGTTTATATAATAAAGATGCTGCTGAAAATTTAATTATACAGTACGGCGGAAGTGTTAAACCGGAAAATGCGGCAGAGCTAATGTCTCAAAAAGATATTGACGGAGCTTTGGTAGGCGGTGCGTGCCTTAAGGCCGAATCTTTCATCGGCATTATTAAAGCTGTGTAAAATTATAGATTATAATAACTTAACCAAGGTGATGCCGGGACAGTTTTCCGGCTTTCACCTTTAAAATTACGTTGATTTCCCCTCCTTTATTTAGTATATTTATCGGTTTAATTTTAATAAATAGGACGCAATATACGGATGGGATTTCCCAAATATATCTCACTTGCTTTTCTTGTAATAATTATCCTTTTCGCCCAATCAGTTAACGCTCAAATTGTCTTTAAGGAATTACCTGAATATCACATAAATAAGTCGGATTCCACGTTTTTTGATATTGGCCCTACAAGGAATATTATTCCCCTAAACGGAACCTGGAATGTTTATCAAAGTTCGGATAAAAAGAAAAATAAAGTTTCGGTTCCTGTCCCTTCGCTTTTTAACGGTAATGGAGATCTGGTATTTGAAAAGGAATTTTCTTTAACCAGAGAGGAAATTCTTAATCATAAAATGAAGCTCGATTTTTTGGGATTAAATTATTCGGCTGATATTTCCGTAAACGGTGTTATTATACATAGGCACAGCGGCGGAACTTTCCCTTTTAAGTTTGATTTACCGAGAGACATACTTCATTATGATAAGTCCAATATTCTAACAGTTAAATTGTTTTATAAATTGGATTCCGAAGATACTATCCCGTTAAAGCAGCGGTTTTTATTTCCAAAGGATTTCGGAGGTATTTTTAGAGACGTCTATATTCAGCTTCTTCCAAACATTTCGATTAATGATTTAAAATTAACTTACGCTTACGACGTTAAAACTAAAAGAGCAAAGATTAATGTATTAACAAAGATAGATGACCACGAATCCAACCAATCCTCGGATTCATTATCATCAAATAATAAATACAAACTTAATGTTAAATTTATTTCCCCTAAAAACGGAAAGACAATTTCTATGAGGGATTATCCTTTCCAGATATTGCCTTATAAAGAAAAAGATATTAATCAAAGCACGGAATTAATTTCACCGGATTTATGGTCGCCGTCTGATCCGCAATTTTATAATGTTAAAATTGAAATATTAAATAAGGATAATCTTGTTGATGAAATCGACAGAACCTTATCAATTTATTCGTTAAAAGCAGGTAAAAAATCTCTTGCCTTAAATGGAGACGGCTTTTCATTAAACGGAGTGACATATATTCCTTCGTATAAGAATTTCGGAGAGTTTGCTACTTATTCCGAAATGAAAAATGATATTCGAATGATTAAGGAACTCGGTTTTAACAGTGTAAGGTTTTCCAAAGAAGTTCCACACCCTTACTATTTACAGCTTTGTGAACAATATGGGTTACTAGCATTTGTGGAATTACCCTTAAGTAATGTCCCTGAACAATTAGCGCAGGATCCGAACTTTATAACAAGAAGTAAAAATTATTTGTTAGCTTTTATTAAAGCGTATCAAAAATATTCTTCGGTTGCCGCTATAGGCTTCGGAGGCTCTTATTATGCGGAATCCGATGCGGAAACTTCCCTGCTAAAAAGTCTTGCTTCAATTGTAAATAAAGAAACTGACAAACTAACCTATGCATCGTTCAGCGGGTTTGATGTTGTGCCTGTTGACGGTCTGGATTTATACGGTGTAGAGCTTTTTAATACGCCGATTAGTAAAGTAAATAGTCAATTTAAGAACCTGCAGAAGAAAATCGGTACCGGAAAGGTATTTATTAGTTCGGCAACATATACTGTAAATACGGGAAATTCCAACGGCTATGTAAATGCACATTCATTCGAAGCCCAGGCAAAATATTTTGAAGATATTTTAGACTATTCCTCTGAAAATAAAACAGCAGGTTATTTTTTAAATTCTATGTTTGATTACCGCGGCGACTATGCTTCTTTAGTTGCTGGATACAATATAGATAATTTATATAGAATAGGAATATCGGGAGAAGACAGAGGAACGAATAGGATAAGTTATAAGGTTATTTACTCGAAATTACATAATGCAGAAAAGGTTACTATTCCGATTGGAAGCAAAAAAGACGATGCCCCGATGATTTTTGTAATTGCAGGTCTTCTTCTTGCCTTAATTATGGGTGTGCTGGTAAACTCGGGCAGAAAGTTTAGAGAAGATTCATCGAGAGCTCTTTTAAGACCTTACAATTTTTTTGCGGATGTCCGAGATCAGAGAATAATGTCGGGCTATCATTCAACTGTGCTTGCCGTAATTGTTTCGGCTGTAATCGCATTGACTCTCAGCAATTTATTATTTTACTATAGAGAAAATATAGTTGTTGAAAAAATACTGCTGGCGTTCGGAAGTACCGGGATGATCAAAACCGTAAGCTATTTGGCCTGGCATCCGTTCGCTTCATTATTATGGCTGACGATTTTATCGTTTGTAATTATTATAGCAATTACAATTATTGTAAAAGCAGCTTCTTTTTTTGTAAGAAACAAAGTATTCTTCTCCAGTGCATATTTTGCGGTAATATGGTCTTTTCTCCCTTTGGTTCTTTTAATTCCTGTCGGAATTATTCTATATAGAGTTTTAGTTGCAGATGCGGTAAATTTTTATATTTATATGTGTCTTATTTTATTTGCCGTTTGGGCGTTTTATCGTTTAATGAAAGGAATATACGTTATCTATGATATTAATGCGGCGAGCGTATATTTCTATAGTATAATAATCGTTCTTGTCCTGATCAGCGGATTTTTAATATACTTTCAAATGAAGAATTCTGTTTTTGATTATCTTCAGTTGACATTCAATCAATATCATATTTTAGGATAGCGGAATAATTTGTATTTATCTAAGCTTGAAATACTTGGCTTCAAATCCTTTGCTTTAAGAACAGTTGTTAATTTTAACGACGGGGTAACTTCTATTGTCGGTCCGAACGGCTGCGGTAAAACGAACATTGTAGATGCAATCAGATGGTGCCTGGGTGAACAACGCAGCAGTGCTTTAAGAAGCGATAAAATGGAAAATGTAATTTTCAACGGTACCAATGATAAAAAGCCAATGGGTATGGCTGAAGTTTCGCTTACCATTCAAAATAACAAAGGTATTCTTCCTACTGAATATTCAGAAGTAACAATAACCAGAAGAATTTTCCGCTCGGGTGAAAGCGAATATCTTCTAAATAAAAATGTTTGCAGGCTGAAAGACATTACCAATCTTTTTATGGATACCGGCATCGGGGCTAATGCTTATTCTGTTATTGAACTTAAAATGATAGAAACAATTTTAAGCAGCAAAGCAGAAGACAGGAGGGTTTTATTTGAGGAAGCTGCCGGAGTTAATAAATATAAACTGCGGAGAAGGCTTGCACTAAAAAAACTTGATGAAGTAAAATCCAATTTAACTAGAGTCAACGACATAGTAACCGAGGTTGAGAAAAAGGTAAATTCATTAGAACGACAGGCAAAAAGAGCGGACAAATACAATAAAATATCTTCTACTTTACGTGAGCTGGAATTGGACCTTGCGGAAAGAGAAATGGCTCTCTTCACAAAACAAAAATCAAGTTCTAAAGAACAAAAGGAAGAAAGTTATAAGAAAAAAATTTCCGTCGAATCGGAACTAGCCCAAATTGAAGATGAGCTAAAAACGATTAAGCTTAATTTAAACGAAATTGAATACCAGTTAAAAAATAAAAGAACCGAGATCTCGGCCCAAACGGAAAGGATTTATAATTCGCAAAAAAATATTTCGGTAGCCGAAGAAAGAAAAAAATCCTTAGAAGGTAATTTGGAAAGATACAGGCAGGAGCTTGAAGAATTAAATAATCAGCTTAAAGAAACCGAAGAATTTATAAACGACAGCGGATCGGCTTTAATTGATTTGGATAATAAAATTTCCGATAAAAGTAAGCAAAAAGAATCTACACGGGAAACCTTAGATAAATATAAAACAGAACTTGAAGAGAAAAGAAACAATTTAAAATCTCATTCGGAAATTCTTCTGGATAAGTTCAAAGAAATTACAAATAAAGAAAATGAATTATCCAATATTGAAAAATCATTAGAGTCAAAAAATCTTTCTATCAGCAAGCTTAATGATAAAATTCAAACTTATACTGGCAACATTGCCAAGACGGTGGGATTTTTAGAAGAGCTGGGAAGAGAAAAGCAGGAAACCGAAACAAGGCTTAACGAAGCGGAAACGATTTATTCGCAAAAACAGAAAGAAAAAGAAAATTTTGAAAAGGAATTAAGCAGCTTAAAACAAAAGGAACTTGATTTTAGAAGTACTTTAAACGGATTAAAAGACAAAATACATTTAATACAAAATTTAATCGATAACCTGGAAGGTGTATCGAAAGGCGCAAAGGCTCTGCTTGAAGATAAAGATTGGGCTAAGGGAAATAGAACTCTACTTGCGCATATCGGAAACACGACGGATAAATACAGGTTTGCAGTTGAAGCTGCGTTAAAGAATAATTTAAATGATATCCTTGTAGAAACCCTGGATGATTTAAGAAGCGGAATTGAATTCTTAAAAAATAATGAAATCGGGAAAGCATCTTTTTACGTGCCGGGATTTAGGAACGGCAGAAAGAAAACGATGTTTGAAAAGCTGCAGGGTTATGCGCTTAAACGCCGCGGTAATCGACTGGAAAAGGAAAAAGGTTTTCTCGGCTGGTCAATTAGTTTTATTGAAACGGAAAATAAGTGGAAGCCGTTTTTTGAAAAGCTGCTTGAAAGAGCTGTAATTGTCGATTCACTTGAAACCGCATTTGATCTTTCCGGAAGATACCCTGATTTTAATTTCAGTACTTTAAGCGGAGATTTTATTGATAATTCCGGAGCAGTTGAAGGCGGTTCCGAATCGAAACCGGATGATTCTCTTTTCGGAAGAAAGCAATTTCTTGAAAACCTTAAGGAAGAATTTCCTAAGCGTGAAGCGGAAATGAAATCCCTGCAGAAGGAGATTGAAGATCTGGAAGCAAGAATTAATAGTATTGATTTAAAAGTACTTTCCGAAAAAGGCAGGCTCTTGGTAAATGATCTTGCTAACGTAGAAAAGCAAATTGCACAGTTTGAGTTTGAAAAGAAAAAAGCGGATGATGAAATTGATAAAACGAGACAGGAAATAAATGACCTTGCTGTCGAATCGAATAAGCTGGATAATGAAAGAACAAAGCTGGATGAATTTTTAACGGGCTTTAAAAACGAAAGAAGCAGAGCGGAAGAAGAGCATAATAAGTTAGAAGAAGAGTTTAATAAATTTGAACAGGAATATAATTTAATACTTGCAGAACAAAATAAAATAAATCTCGATCTTGAAAGACTTCACGGCGAGAAAAAGAATACCGAAAATTCGATAAGCCGCGCTCAAGATTCTATTGAAACAATTAAAAAATCCATAACTAAACGTGAGTTCGATATTTCTTCCTCAATAGAAGAATCAAATTCGCTGACAAACTCAATTGAAGAAAAAAAGATTGAAAATGAAGAGCTGGTTAGCGGTAAAGAAGATCTTCTATCGGAAGAAAGAGAAATCGATTTGAAATACAAAGAGGTCAGAGGATTAATTTCGGAAAAAGAAAGTCAGCAGAATGAGCTAAGGGGGAAAAAAGAAACCGCTCTTGATGAAATTCATTCAAGCGATATAAAGCTGAATGAGCTTGCAATGAAAATGTCCACTCTTCAGGATAATATTAAAGATAATTATTCTATTACAATTGAAATTAAAGATTTTGATGACTTGGAATCATTCGATTATCGGCAGAGGACTGATGAAGTTCATACCCTTAAACAGCAGGTTAAAAATCTCGGTCCGATAAATCTTTTGGCTTATTCGGAGTTTGAAGAAGAAAAACAGCGGCTTGATTTTCTTACAAAGCAGAGAAACGATCTTCTGGAATCGGAGAAGGATATTGTAAAAACAATTGAAGAAATTAATGAAACCGCTCAGAATCAATTTATGGATACTTTTGAAAAAATCAGAGGAAATTTTGTTAACATCTTCCGTGGTTTATTTAATCCCGGCGATGAAGCCGATCTTCGTTTGGAAGAAAACGCCGATCCTCTTGAAGGTAAAATAGAAATAGTAGCAAAGCCTAAAGGCAAGCGTCCCACATCAATTGAGCTTCTCTCCGGCGGTGAAAAAACTTTAACGGCTATCGCTTTACTGTTTGCAATTTATCTTGTAAAGCCCAGCCCGTTCTGTATTTTGGATGAAATTGATGCACCGCTTGATGACGCTAATATAGATAGATTCACAAAAATAATTCAAGATTTTAGCGTCGACACTCAATTTATAGTTGTTACACATAATAAAAGAACTATGGAAGCGGCAAGTACATTGTACGGAGTAACTATGCAGGAGGAAGGAATTTCCAAGTTGGTAAGCGTAAGATTTAACGAGGATTTTAATTTTGCTTAAGTGTAACGGATTTAATGTAATAAATATTTTTTCGGATTGCTTAAATAAGAGGAGCTGTTTAATACCTCTTCTTATTGTGGTATTGGGATATTTTTCAATTTGTCAGAATACTTTTGCACAATGGACAAATAACACATCGGAAAATACCAAGCTGGTAATAAACACTAATGATCCTTTTGATATTTCTACTATTGATGATCAAAACGGAGGAGCTTTTATTTTTTGGCAGGATAACAAAAACGGTTTTCCTTATCAAATTTACTTTATGCATGTTGACGCATCAGGCAAGATAAGCTTTCGTGCGGACGGCAAGCATGTCTCCGGTTTATTCGGTCCGCAGGAAGATCCCGTATGTATCGGAACACAGCAAAATACTGCTGTTGTATTGTGGAAAGATTTAACGTTTTCCAATTCCGGTAATTTATTCTTACAAAAAGTTGAGGATAACGGAAATAGTTTGTGGACTAAGGACGGACTTCAATTAACAAATGGAAACGAATCAGTAGAAGGGTATTCTTTGTGTGGCGATAAAAAAGGTTTTATTTATACTTCATATGTTTCCAAAGCGCCTAATGTTGCCACTGAGTATAATGTAAAGGTACAAAAAATTTCTCCTGAAGGTAAAAAATTATTCAAATCAAACGGTGTTGAAGTATACGGTTCGATGAAAAGAAAAAGTATGACCTCTATAGTTCCGGACGACAGCGGAGGCGCATTTGTCTTTTGGCTCGACTTTAAGAATAATAGAGGTGAAATTCTAGCTCAGCATGTCGATTCCACCGGAAATTTATTATGGGAAAATAAACTGCGCTCCATTTCCAGTCCAACACTTAATATAATTTCTTATATAGTTAAAAAAGCCGGATCAAATAATATTTACGTTGTCTGGCAAACACAAAAATCCGGGAAGAAAATTTATCAGCAGCTGCTTAATTATAAAGGAAAGAGCTTATGGACAGCAGGCGGGATACTTGTTACAAGCTTAAAAGGAAATCAAATAAATCCGCAGACAGTCGTTTCCGATTCAACTTTTATTTTAAGCTGGACAAACGAAACCGGACGGAACAGTGATGTTTATATTCAGAAGTATAACAGAGAAGGTAAGCCTCTTTGGAATAAAGACGGAGTTCCAGTAATAAAATATCACGGAGAACAGTTTGGTCAAAGGCTGGTCAGTGATGGCAAAAACGGAGTTATTGCTGCTTGGATAGACAGGCGTGCCGATTCTTTACTTGCAAATATTTATACACAAAGAATAAATGCCCAAGGTATTGCCGAATGGGATTCTAATGGATTGGAAGTTGCATCAAATTATAATTCACCTAAAAGCTATCTTTCACTTATCCCGGATGGAAACGGAGGTGCAATTGTAATTTTTAAAAATTCCCGCAATGGCAATAATGAAATTTTCGGACAAAAAGTTTTTAGTACCGGCACGTTTATTTCGCAGCTAATCGGCTTTAATACAAGTCTTAAAGGAGATTCCGTAAAAATCTCCTGGTATGCTGTCAATGAAAGCGGTAAAACGCATTATATGATTGAAAGAGCATCTCAGGAAAAAATAGACAGTATGAAATGGGAGGGAATTGATACAATAGAATCGAACGGCAGGAGAAACGCCGCAAGTTATCTTTATTATGATGTTCCGAATATAACCGGGACATTATATTATCGAGTCATCCAGGTAGATTCCGGTAAGAATAAACAAGTGTCGGATATTTCAAGGGTAAATTTTTTCGGCTCCTCATCCAATATTGTGGTAGCGCAAAATTATCCTAATCCGTTTTCGGATTCTACGGTAATAAGTTTTTATCTTCCTGATTCGGCCTTAGTTAAAGTAGATTTTTTCGATTTTCACGTAGATAAAATAAGTGAAATTAATAAATCATTTCCTGCCGGTGAAAATCAAATTGTATTTTATTCGAAAGGATTAAATCCGGGGATTTATTTCTATCGTTTTAAAGTAAATAAATTTGTTGATGTAAGAAAAATGGTTATTACGAACTAACAGGTTCTTAAACGCAAATGGAAAAAGTATTTAAAATATTTGTTGATTTCGACGGCACAATTTCCAAACAGGATATTGGCGAGGCAATTTTCAGAAAATTCGGGAACCCGGAAAGAGTAGAAAATATAATTGAAAAATTATTAAGCGATAAAATAACCGCTAAAGAATCCTGGCTTTCTCTTTGCGAATCGGTTGAAAACTTAGATAAAAACGAACTTAATGAATTCATTGACTCGATAGACATCGATGAAACATTCTGTAATTTTGTCGATTACTGTAAAAAAAATGAAATGGAACTGTTTGTTATAAGCGACGGATTTAATTATTACATAGACAGAGTTTTTGAAAGAGAAAACCTTAAAGACCTAAAATATTATTCTAACAAATTGGTAATCGATTCGAATAATAAACTTGTTCCGTCATTTCCGTATCTCGATCATAATTGTACAAGCTCTGCAAATTGTAAAAGAAATCATATTATTAATAACAGCGGAGAAGATGAATATACAATTTTTATCGGTGACGGAAACTCAGATAAATATACCGTCCAATTTTGTGATTTTATTTTTGCAAAAGACGACTTGCTTAAGTACTGCGAGATTGAACGGATTACATATTTCCCTTTTAACAATTTTAACGAAGTAACTGCTAAAATAGATGAATTAAGATCAAGAAAAAGATTAAAAAAAAGATATCAAGCCGAATTGAAAAGAAGAGAAGTTTATATAAATGAATGAATCGAAATTATTATGAAATTTAACATGAAAGCGAAAAAATAGTTTAATGTCTAAAACAGCATCCAGTTTTTTTAAATACAGAAGCTATACACCGATACCGTTTTTACTTCTAATGTTCTTTTTTGAAGATGCAAATATTTGGAGTTTAATAATCGGTTTTGTAATTGCACTTTCCGGTGAATTTATAAGATTCTGGGGCGTAAGCTGGGCGGGAAGCGAAACCAGAACTACCGGAAGTGTAGGAGGTACCTTTTTAATTGTCAGCGGTCCCTTTGCTTATGTCCGCAACCCGTTATATGTCGGTAATATTTTGCTTTACTTCGGACTCGGAATAATGTCCTTCGCAATTTTTCCTTATTTACAAATTGTTGCGATAATATTTTTCTTCATTCAATATCATTTTATTGTTAAAGAAGAAGAGAGATATCTCGAAAAAGCATATGGAAAAGATTATGAAGAATATGTTAAAAATGTTCCTAGGTTTTTTCCTAAGCTTGTTTCGTATAAGGTAGACAATATTGAGCAGCCGCCTTTAAATTGGAAGGGCGGGTTAAGATCTGAAAAAAGAACTTTGCAGGCTTTTAGTCTGGTTACAATAATCATATTGCTGATATGGTTCTTTCACGGATAATAAAAAGTTTAATAGTGAAAAAATAACTTGAGTAAAAACTTAATGATAATAGCAGGTGAAGTTTCCGGAGATTTGCACGGAGCTTCTTTAATTAAAGAGTTAAAAGCGCTCGACGGTGAAATAAATATCTTCGGTATCGGCGGAGATAAAATGAAAGAAGCCGGAATGAATATTATTTATCATATAAATAAAATGGCATTCCTGGGCTTTGCCGAAGTGGTAAGACATCTTCCTTTTATTAAAGAGGTTCAGAAGAATTTGATAAAAACGGCGGCAGAAAATAAAATCCAAAATGTCGTTCTAATTGATTATCCCGGCTTCAACTTAAGTATAGCCAAGAAATTTAAAAAGCTGAACATAAAGCTTATTTACTATATCTCTCCTCAAATTTGGGCTTGGGGAGCAGGAAGAATAAAAAAGATTAAAAGTTTAATTAGCAAAATGCTTGTCGTTTTCCCTTTCGAAGAAAAGCTTTATAAAGATGCAGGAGTAGACGTCCAATTTGTAGGTCATCCTTTACTTGAAAGAATTAAAGAATATAATTTCTTATCGAAAGAAGAATTATTCGCCAAATTTAAACTTGATAAAGAAAAAGAATTACTTTTAATATTGCCTGGCAGCAGGAACCACGAAGTTGAGAAAATTTTTCCGGAATGTATTAAAGCTGCTGAAAAATTAGCTGAAAAATTTAATCTGCAGATTGTTGCGGCGTGTTCGCCAAATATTGATGAAAGTATATTTAGTAGAATTACAAACAGCCGTAATTTTAAAATTATAAAAGGATATACGTACGATTTACTTAAATATTCTAAAATAGGAGTTGTAAAATCCGGCACCTCAACTTTGGAAGCCGGTTTATTGGAATTGCCGATGGTTATTGTTTATAAAACAAGTTTTTTAACCTATGTAATAGGAAAAAATCTAATAAAAGTAGATAATATAGGAATGGCCAACATTATTGCAGGAGAAAAAGTAGCGGCTGAACTAATTCAAAATGAAGTAAACGAGGAATCAATTTATAAAGAATGTAAAAAGCTTTTATCGGATGAAAATCTTTATTATTCAATTAAAAATAAATTAGCAGGAATAAAAGAAAAATTAGGGAGTAAAGGCGCGTCTAAAAAGGCTGCTAAAGTAATTTATACGTTAATGAATGAAGCTTAGAAAGATTAGGCAGGATACTTTAAGGTTTATTGGAAATTATTTCCTTTTAAATGTTGTTGATGTTCTTTGTAGAACTTTACGGATTACATTTATAAATAAAAATGTAATAGAAAAATTGGATAAAGACGGAAAGAATTATGTGCTTGCGTTCTGGCATGGTTCAATGCTTATTCCCTGGTACTTAGGAAGGAATAAAAATTTTGCCGCATTAATAAGCAAAAGTAAAGACGGCGATCTTCTTTCGAGAATATTGAAAGGCTGGAACTACGAAGTCGTAAGAGGCTCAAGCAGTTCAGGCGGATTTGTAGCATTGGGAATTATGGTAGATTATGCAAAAAATAATTATTCAGTTGCCATAACACCCGATGGCCCCAAAGGACCGATTCATAAATTAAAAGCCGGCGCTGTTATAACTGCAAAAAAGAGCGGTCTTCCGCTGGTAATGGTTGGAATTGGTCATGAAAAGAAAAGAATTTTAAAAAGCTGGGATAAATTTGAAATTCCCAAGTTTTTTTCAAAAGTAAAAGTTGTATACTCTGAGCCATATTATGTAAAAGGTGATCTTAATTATGATGAAACGTCTAAAGTAATTGAGAACAGTGAACAAGAATTAAATAAATTGCATAAAGAAGCCAATGAATTTTGAAAAATTATTTGTACAAAAATAAAGCATGATGGATATTCTAAAAATATTGCTTTATCCGCTTGTTCCGGTTTATGCGGTTTTAATTAAAGTTAGAAATTGGTTCTTTGACAAAAGAGTTTTTAAGTCTCAAAAAGTTAATGCTAAAATTATTTCGGTCGGAAACATTACGGTCGGCGGCTCGGGTAAAACACCTATGGTGATTTATTTATCTAATTTGCTTAAACAACAAGGAATAAGTGCCGGAGTTTTAAGTCGTGGTTACGGCAGGAAATCCAAGGGCTATGTTTTGGTTTCCAGAGGTGAAGATGTTTTAACAACCGTTGATATATGCGGTGACGAAATTTATCATACGGTGCAGGAATGTAAAGTACCGGCAGCAGTTTCGGAAAATAGAGTTTTAGGCGCGGAGAATCTTATTCAAGAAACTAAAGTCGAAGCTATTATACTTGATGATGCCTTTCAGCATAGATGGATTTACCGGGATATAAACTTGCTGCTCTGCGAACAAAGATTTCTATATGATAACTCTTTCACAAATCAAAACTTGCTTCCGACCGGAATTATGCGTGAACCGTTCGATTCTTTGAAAAGAGCAGATGCGATTATTATCAACAGAAAATTCTCCGAAATAAAAGAAGTGCCGGGTCATCTTAAAAAATATTGCGACGATAAGAAATTGTTTACTGCATTTTATAAGGCTGTTTGTTTTTATGACGTTAAGAAAAAAACAAATTATAAAATTGAAGACTTTGAAGGACAAAAAAGCCTGGTGGTATCCGGTATAGCAAATCCGTATTCCTTTATTAATGTACTTAAAAAGACAAACGTAGATACTCAAAATCAAATAATTTTTAGAGACCATAAATATTATACCTCGAAAGAAGTACAGCGAATTAGGAAGGAGTTTTACTCTACTAATTCACACTCTGTAGTTACTACGGAAAAAGATGCTGTAAAGCTTTCCAAATATTCCAAGGAGCTGGATGATATAGATATTTTCTATTTAAAAATTGAATTGGAAATGGATGATCCCGAAGGCTTCAAAGAATTTTTACTAAAAATATTCAACTAATTCTGAAAAAACGGGAGATGATAAAAAATAAAAACTTAAAAATGAGCTGTACATTTATAAAAACAGAAAATTAAAAATTATTTAATTTACGATAACTTAAATTGGAGGAAGTAAAAAATGGCAAAAAAAAGTAAGTATGTTTATTTCTTCGGAAATAAAAAGGCTGAAGGCAAGTCCGAGATGAAAAATTTGCTTGGCGGTAAAGGTGCAAATCTTGCGGAAATGGTGAATATAGGTTTGCCTGTTCCGGCTGGTTTTACAATTACAACCGAGGTTTGTACATATTATTATGAAAATAAGAAAAAATATCCTAAGGAACTTAAAGCAGATGTACTAGCGGCACTTAAAAGAGTTGAAGCCGCAATGGGAGCTAAATTTGGTGATGCAAAAAATCCGTTGCTGGTATCTGTTAGAAGCGGTGCAAGAGCTTCTATGCCCGGTATGATGGATACTATTTTAAACTTGGGCTTAAATGATGAAACCGTAAAAGGCGTAATTGAAAAAACCAATAACCCGAGATTTGCTTATGATTCGTACAGAAGATTCGTGCAAATGTACGGTGATGTTGTGTTAGGCTTAAAGCCGGTTGATAAGCATGAAGAAGATCCGTTTGAGGTTATTATTGAAAAGAAAAAAAACGACAACGGATTTAAGATTGATACCGAATTGACAGCCGATCATTTAAAAGAACTTGTTGAAGAATTTAAAGCTGCAATAAAAGAAAAAACCGGAAATGATTTCCCTACAAAACCGATGGATCAATTGTGGGGTGCAATCGGTGCGGTGTTCGGATCTTGGGATAACGAAAGAGCTATCATCTACAGAAAAATAAATAACATTCCTGCGGAATGGGGAACGGCAGTAAATGTCCAGTCGATGGTATTTGGAAATATGGGAGAAGATTCCGGTACAGGCGTTGCATTTACAAGAGATCCCGCCGCCGGAAAAAATTTATTTTACGGTGAATATCTTTTCAATGCACAGGGAGAAGATGTTGTTGCCGGTATAAGAACTCCATTGCCTATTGCTAAGCTTAAAGAAGATGATCCTAAAATTTATAAACAATTGAATGATATCAGGAATATTCTTGAAAAACATTACAAGGATATGATGGATATAGAATTCACTATTCAACAGGGCAACCTCTGGATGCTTCAATGCCGCGTTGGTAAAAGGACCGGTTTTGCTGCTATTAAAATGGCTGTTGATATGGTTAAGGAACGTTTAATTTCCAAAGAGGAAGCAATAAATAGAATTGAACCGAATCAATTGAATCAGCTGTTAAGACCTATTTTTGATCTTGACCAAAAGAAGGTTGCTGTTGGGGAAGGCAGACTTTTGGCTAAAGGATTAAATGCAGGTCCGGGTGCCGCTTCCGGTAAGATTGCTTTAAGTGCGCAAGATGCCGAAGATATGGCAAATAAAGGAGATAAAGTAATTCTTGTTAGAATTGAAACTTCTCCGGAGGATATTAAAGGTATGAACGCCGCCGAAGGCATTTTAACTGCAAGAGGCGGAATGACTTCTCATGCAGCTTTGGTTGCAAGACAAATGGGTAAAGTTTGTGTTGCCGGCTGCGGTTCGTTAAAAATAAATTATAGAGACAGAACTGTTGGTGTTGAAGGAAAAGATATCTTATTAAAGGAAGGCGATTACATTTCCATCGACGGAACAACAGGTGAAGTTATCTCGGGTAAAATTGAGACCAAGCCGTCAGAAGTAATTCAGGTATTACTTAATAAAACTCTTGATCCTAAAGATTCTCCGGTTTATCAAACTTATGCAAGCTTAATGAACTGGGCAGACAAATTGAGAAGGCTAAACATTAGAACCAATGCCGATCAGCCAGATCAGGCAGCAAATGCTATCGCTTTCGGAGCTGAAGGTATCGGGCTTTGCCGTACAGAGCATATGTTCTTCGGCGGCGACAGAATTATGTCCGTAAGAAAGATGATCGTTTCCGATACTCTCGAAGATAGAAAAGCGGCTCTTGCAGAACTACTGCCTCTTCAAAGAGAAGATTTTGCCGGCATATTTGAAGTAATGAATGGATTACCGGCAACTATTAGGACCTTAGATCCGCCGCTCCACGAATTTCTTCCTCATGAAGAAAAAGAAACAAATGAATTAGCTGAGGCATTAAACATTTCCGTAGATAAATTAAAACAAAAGATCGACAGCCTTCACGAATTCAATCCTATGCTTGGATTTAGAGGATGCCGTTTAGGTGTTTTATATCCTGAAATTACAGAAATGCAGGCGCGTGCAATTTTCGAAGCTGCTTGCGATACCCAAGCTAAAGGAATAAAGGTTCATCCCGAAGTTATGATTCCTCTCGTTGGTGATTTGAAGGAATTCAAATTACAGGAAAAAATTGTAAGACAGGTTGCCCAGGAAGTAATGAAAGAAAAAGGACGGAAGATAAAATATTTGGTCGGGACAATGATTGAACTGCCGCGCGCAGCAGTAACAGCCGATCAAATTGCAAAAGGAGCAGAGTTCTTCAGTTTCGGAACAAACGACTTAACGCAAACTACATTTGGTCTTTCAAGAGATGATGCAGGTAAGTTTTTACCGCTTTATGTTCAGAATGAAATTTTACCTAGCGATCCTTTTGAAGTACTCGATCAAAACGGCGTCGGTCAATTGGTTAAGATGGGAACCGAAAAAGGACGTTCAACAAGACCTGATCTTAAGGTAGGTATCTGCGGCGAACACGGCGGTGAGCCTTCATCCGTAGAATTCTGCCATAGAACAGGATTAAATTATGTTAGCTGTTCTCCGTTCAGAGTTCCGATTGCAAGATTGGCTGCGGCTAGAGCTGTTGTTAAGGAACTTTCCGCTTCCAAACCGAAGAAAACAAAATCTTCCGGTAAAGGCAAAAAAAAGAAAGTTTCTAAAAAGAAAAAATAAATATTAAATAACAGTTATTTTAAGGGAGCGTTTGCTCGCTCCCTTTTATAATACATAGTTCACATTAAAGAGGTAACGAAGAATGAAATTATCGGACTTCAAATACAACCTGCCGAAGACTGCCATTGCTAAATATCCGGTTTCGCCTAGGGATAAAGCAAAATTAATGGTTATAAACAAGGAAACACAAGAAGTAGAAAACAAAGTGTTTTCTGATATTGTAAGCTATATGGGAAAAGGCGATGTCTTGGTGGTTAACGAAACGCGTGTCTTCCAGGCAAGATTATACGGTAAGAAAGAGAAGACTAACGCAAAAATTGAAGTTTTTTTGCTGAGAGAATTGAATGCAGAAGATTGTATATGGGATGTTATTGTCGATCCTGCGCGTAAGGTGCGAATAGGCAATAAAATATATTTTAACGACAAGCTTTGGTGTGAGGTAATTGATAATACGACTTCACGGGGAAGAACAGTAAGATTTAATCAGCCCGGCAATGTTTATAAAGCAGTTGAAAAAATCGGGTTGACGCCTTTGCCTCCTTATATAAAAAGAGAGCCGGAAGCTTCGGATAAAGAAAATTATCAAACGGTTTATGCAAAAGTAGATGGAGCGGTTGCAGCACCGACAGCAGGTCTGCACTTTACTCCCAAGCTTTTACAAAAAATTGAAAAGAAAGGAATCCAGGTCGTACCTGTAATTTTACATATAGGGCTCGGTACTTTTAGACCGGTTGAAGTTGAAGACTTAACCAAACACAAAATGGATTCGGAGTATTTTGAAATTCATACTAAATCCGCCGAGGTAATTAATAAATCGATTACATCCAAGCATAATGTTTTTGTTGTAGGTACCAGCACCTGCCGTGCATTGGAAACAAGCGTTACTGCAGATGGTCTGGTTAAGCCTAACAGCGGCTGGACGGATAAGTTTATTTATCCTCCTTATGATTTTAAAATTACGAGTAGGCTGATTACAAATTTCCATACACCGGAATCGACTTTATTAATGTTAGTTAGTGCATTCGCCGATACGGATTTGATTATGAAATCATATAAGAAAGCTTTAAAAGAGAACTACCGCTTTTTAAGTTACGGTGATGCAATGTTAATAATATAAGCCGGGGGCTTACAAGTGAAAACATACGCAATAATACCGGCAGGAGGAAAAGGAATTAGGAGCGGTTTGTCCGCTCCTAAACAATATTTGAAATTTTCCGGTAAAGAACTTATTGCCTATACCTTAGATATATTTCAAAAAAATGTATTGGTTGATGAAATAATAATCTCGTCCGAATCTGTCTACTTTAAGCAACTCTGGGATATAAAAGAAAAATATAAATTTGTTAAAGTTAAACAAATTGTAGAAGGCGGAGAGAAAAGACAGGACTCGGTTTATAATGCATTAATTTCACTGCCTGCGGAAGAAGAAGATTTGGTAATTGTTCATGATGCGGCACGGCCGCTTTTATCTCAGGATATTCTTACCGAAGCAATAAAGACCGCCAAGTTAAAAGGCAGTGCACTTGTATGTTTAAAGGTAAGCGATACTTTGGTTAAGGCGGATGAAATTGTTGATTATTATGTTAACAGGGAAGATATTTATTATGTGCAGACTCCGCAGATATTTAAATTCATTGATTTATCAAACGCAATGAAAAAAGCTTATGACGAAAACTTTTACGGTACGGATGAATCGATGTTAATTAAAAGAACAGATCAGGATATTTATATAGTTGAAGGATCGTTATTTAATTTTAAGGTTACAACTAAATCTGATATTGAGCTGCTTGAAAAATTATTAAAAAAGTAAATTAAACTTCATAACTGAAGGTCTAATTCCAATTAAAAAGTCATTACTTGAAAAACTTCAAAAATCTTTCCTCAAATATTTAACAAATAAGAAATTAAAACCTTAATGTCTATTACAATATTTTATTTTATATCAACATGACAATAATTGCCCAAAGTAATAATTACGCATATTATTTATTTGTATTTGAGTTATTTAAGCACAGACTTGGAACCTATATTAATAGATAGCATCTAAACCGGGTAACAGAATATTCGATAATAATTATATAATTTACCGGTTGATTTTCGTCATATCCTTATTTCATTATAAATTATCATTGAATATTTGTCTGAATATAGTTACGTTGAATGTTCAATCTTTTAATGGTTTTACAATGTTTTTATTAGCCGCAATAATAGTGTTGTCATATCTGGTAGGATCGATTCCGACCAGCATAATTGTCAGTAAAATATCTAAGGGTATTGATATTAGAGACTACGGCAGCGGTAACGCCGGAGGTACTAATGTAATGCGTGTGCTCGGCTGGAAACAAGGTGTTCTTGTAATTTTACTCGATGCACTTAAAGGAGTTGTTGTAGTTGTATTTATTGCAAGACTGCATTACGGTACAATGCCGTTTGCCAATACAACCCCTTTTGACGATTTAACATTAATTCAAATTATTGCAGGTATTTCAGCAGTTATCGGACACATTTGGACTGTCTTTGCCGGATTTAGAGGCGGGAAAGGAATTGCAACCGCTCTCGGTATGCTTTTAATGATTTCTACTGTTGATATGCTTATCGCAATAGGAGTCTTTGTTATTGTTGTAACTATTTCACGTTATGTTTCTTTAGGTTCAATATTAGGCGCTATTGCCGTTCCATTGGCATTGGTTGTAAGAGAAAATATTTTTAATGTAAATATACCAGGCTATAATACTTTGCTGCCGTTTGTAGTCGGACTGTCATTGCTCGTTATATTTACACACCGGAGAAATGTTGTACGTTTGTTAAACGGGAGTGAGAGTAAAATAAGTTTTTCCAAAAAGAAAAAATCAGCTCTTTAGTTAATGAAAATATCAGTTTTAGGTGCAGGTGGCTGGGGTACAACCCTGGCCATTTTGCTTTATTATAACGGCCATGATATTACCTTATGGGAGTATCAAAAACATTACGTAAAAATATTAAATAAAACACGCGAAAATCCTATATACCTGCCCGGTGTTAAAATTCCCCCCGAAATAAAAATTACACACAATCTTGAAGAAACCGCTGACAGAAAAAATATACTTGTGCTTGCTGTGCCTTCCCAATTTTTAAGAAGCGTAGTTAAAAATATAAGTGCATCCGATGTTAAGAATACAATACTTGTTAACGTTGCCAAAGGAATTGAAAACAAATCTCTGATGACAATGTCTCAAATGCTTAAAGATGAAATTAATTCTTTAGACGATGAACAGTTAGGTGTTTTATCCGGCCCGAGTCATGCTGAAGAAGTTAGTAAGAGAATTCCTACAGCAGTGGTGACCGCATCAAAAAGTTTGGAAACATCTAAATCAATCCAGGCAGCTTTTATGACTAGCTATTTCAGAGTTTATTCTTCAACGGATATACTCGGTGTTGAAATGGGCGGCG
>CAZHBJ010000024.1:0-31758 GCA_964530445.1 uncultured Ignavibacteriaceae bacterium | reverse complement strand
GAAATTCCCATTTGCTTTGTGCATTTGTAAGATTAATAAATCCTGCAAACATAACGAAAATAAAAAATGATGTTAATAAATTTTTCATATTCGACTTCTTTCTATTATTATTGATAGTAAATAAATTATTAAGTTCTGAAAACAAATAGTCTATTTTAATTATTTCTCATTTTATTCATAACAAATACAACCACAATTTCTCCAGACAAGTAGATTTCTATAAAGTTACTTTTACTTTTTTGAACTAAAATGCGGTCTTGGCTGACTTGTAACAAATGCAGCAACATCAAGTGCTTGATCCTCAGTAAGGTTTGAAACATGATACGGCATATTATTGTGTGCAAATGCAGCAAGGTTAGCAAGTTTATCCATTCCGGCACCATCATTAAACGAATTTTTACCCCAAAGCGGAGGTGCTGCAGTTGTTCCCTGCCCGTCGGTTCCATGACAAGCAGCGCAAGTTGTTTTAAAAACATGTTTGCCTTTCATAGCATTAGGTATATGATTGCTTTTGATATGCTTTAATCCTAACCATGGAATTTTTTGGTAAATGGGTAAGCCTTTTGAAATCCACTGGAAGTAAGTCATCAGCGCAACCATTTCTTTACTATATAACGGCAAAGGCTTTCCGTTCATACTTCTTACAAAGCAGCTATTCGTACGGAAGAGTAAATCTACAACAGTTTTAGCTCTTGATCTGTATTTAGGATATTCTGTTGCAACTCCAACCAATGAAAGTCCGCCGTTTTTCCCGCCTTCGGAAATGCCTCCGTTAAAATGACAATTTGAACAGGTTAATTTATTACCGACATATTTTGCCGCATACTTTTGAGTTTTGTTCATTATATTATAACCAAGCATAACTTCTTTTCTCATATCTTCAGGGGCATCTTTAGGTAATGGAGGATCATATTTTATCGATTCGATTGAGTTTTTATTTCCGGTTTTTTGAGAAGCCATATAATCTATTTTAGCATTATGCAATTTTCTAGAATTTGAAAGTACAAATCCGGTTGCTAGTAACGTCAGGCTTAAAAATGATCCTGCTAAAATCTTTCTAATCATTATATCAATTCCTTTTACAATTTTTCATAAATCTTTTTGATGCATGTATTCACTTATTATCTACCATGTTATTTAAGCGGCAAAAAACCGAATTTCTGATAAATCTCAGAACTCTTTTTACTTTTTAAGAATTTAAGAAAATCCTCTGCTGCTTTGGGATGAGGCGCTTTTTTTAAACTTGCTGCAGTATAAGTAACAATAGTGTTATCTTTAGCAGGAATTTTAACTAAACTCACCGGGTTTCCTATCATTTTTTGGAAATTAGCTTCGGTATACCAGACCGGACCTGCATCAGCTTTCTTTTCAATAATTCTCATGGGAGTTTGTCTATGGTGAATATGTGTTAGAAAAGTAGTTTTACCCTTAACTTTATTAACCATAATTGCTTTAACTAAATCTTCTCCTCCCGCTTTTTTATATGTGCGGATAATTATTTTGGCAATTCCTTCCCATTTGGGATTCGGCATACTAACTTTTATTTCGGGTTTTGCTAAATCTTTTAATGAAGTTATATTTTTAGGATTTCCCTTGTAAACCATAATAGCTAAACGATTCTTTGCATAATTAACGGTATTGTTAAACAAGTGATCTTTCTTTTGCACTGCTTCAATATGACCTTTGCCGGCTGTGAAAATATCAGGCATTAGAGAAATCCTCATATTCCCGATTATTATCGCTTTCTGTTTTATTTGATCCAATAATATTCCCGGAGGCAATGTTTCTACAAAAATTCTTTTATACTGAGGATACTCTTTTTTAAATGCTTTAAGCAACTCCGGAACAACCATAAACTGATTCCCGGCAAAGAAAACGACTAAATCCGGATTGTTAATATCTCCATGTAAATCAGGAACATTATCAACTCCCGGCACAGTAAATATTTTTCCTTCTTGATGGAAATTTGACCAGGGGGGAATAATTTTTTGAGCTAGTGTTTGATTTAATGTGAAGAATAAAATAAAAAATAATATGTTAATTGCATAGGGAACAGTGCTGAACTTAATTTCCATTCTTTATAAAACTCCTTGAATAATATTTAGTCTATGTTGTTTGTGTTTTCGAATTATTATTTTATAATTGATCCGCAAGCAGGGAGCTATAATAAATTAAAATTAATTATAATAATGTGACTTATACCTTTATAGGAATAACTATAGAATAAACTTGACTCGCATCATTTACAAAATCAATTTTTGCATGCCGCACTTAATTAACCGCTTACTTCTTATAGATTATTCAAATTTAGGAGTGGGTGTAAGCAGCTAGAGATTATTCTGATAGGTATATTTAGTAAGGAAAGATTTATTTTGAAATTAATTAGGAAGCTGTTCGGCAACAACTATTAACTTAATAATTTCAATCTTTATTGGTGTTGCTCTTACAATTAAAATATTAAAATTATCCAATATAATACTTTCTCCCTCGGCAGGAATTCTTCCGAGTTTAGTTGTAATATATCCGCCGATAGTTTCGTAATCGCCGGTTGCAATATTTAAATTATATTTTTCATTTATATGATCGATTTCTACTTTGCCGCTTATAATAAATGAGCCTTTTGAAATTTTTCTGCATATATTCTCTTCAACATCATATTCGTCTTTTATTTCGCCGAATAGTTCTTCCATTATATCTTCTATTGTTATAATGCCGGCGGTTCCTCCGAATTCATCGATAACTATGGCAACGGAAACCTGCTTCGCCAAAAATTCATTAAGCATATCGTAGCTCTTTTTTGTCTCCGGAACAAATATAGCTTCTCTTAAAATACTTTTAATATCTTTGGGATATTTAAACAAATCATAGGCATAGACCATTCCTTTAATGTTATCGAGATTTTCTTCATAAACCGGAAGCTTTGAAAAACCGGAATCAATAAATATAGAAAGGACTTCACGAATACTTTGAGTAATTTCAGCACCTACGATCTCTGTCCTCGGCCTCATAGCTTCATATACTCTTTGTTCGCCGAGAGCAAATACTTTATTAATTATATCGCTTTCATTTTTATTTACAACACCTGCCGCAAAGCTTTCTTCTAACAGGTTTTCTATATCTTCTTTATTAAAAAGATTACTTATTTTCTCTTCTTTTATATTAGAAGATTGAGTTATAAATCCGGAAATTGATGTAATAATTTTAGTGAAAGGATAAAGTATTAAAGCGATGATTCTAACCGGCATAGCCGATATTAGAATAACTCTATCGGCTAATTCTCTTGCGAAATATTTAGGGATTAGTTCACCGAACATTAATAATAATGTCGTAGAAATTAATAAAATATCAAATTCATTTATTCCGGGAAAAGATGTAAGTATCACCGTTAATAACGATGCAAAAGTAATGTTAACTATATTATTTGCAATTAATATTGTTGAAAAGAAATTTTGCGGATTTTGAGTAAAGTACATGGCATTTTTAGCACCCGCATTACTCTTTCTCGCTTTTACTTCAAGCTTAAGTTTATTTGATACAACAAAAGAAATTTCCGAGCCGGCAAAGAAAGCACTTAATGCTAAAAGGACTAAAAGTGATATTAAATCTTGAACTGCCATTAATAAATTTTTTGAAATTTTATATTATCTATTTCCAAATTATAATTTTTTCCGGAAGATGTAAACAGCAATTGAACGGAAAACGAATTATCTATATTAAATCCGTTCATCATCATCAAACTTAAACTTGATTTAAAATCAAATTCTGCTTCTTTGTGCGGCTGAATAATATTCGATCCGGATAAAGGATTAAAAAGTATACGCGATTGGGTAACCGATTTCTTTTCCTGTGAAATTATTATAGTTCTGAGGAGAATATTTTTTATAATATTTTCTCCTTTATTCTTAATATTTACTTTCCCTGAGATATAAAATGAAGATTCCTTACCCGGCATTAAATTTTTCCACGCTTCAATATTTATAGCCTTTACTACTACATTTAAGTCTTTACCTTTATTTATTGATGAATTACAGCCGTATAATATCACCATAAGGATAATACTTAATAAAAAGATTAACTTTTTTGCAGAAGAAGACATTGATTTTTTATAAAAATTTATAAATAATCGATACCGTACTAAAAAAATATAGTAAAACATTTATTATCATCGGTACATCGGTTATCATAATTTCGGTTGTATTCTCACCTTTTTTATTCATATAAACAAGGTACATATACCTGAAAATGCCGAATACCACGAAAGGTGTTGTATATATTAAGTGTTCTGTTTCAAAAATCGAAACAGTTCTTGACGATACCGTATAAAGCGCATAACAGATAATAACACCGGACGCAGCTATTGTAGCCATTTGATTTGTAAAATCCAAAGAATACGAAGACAGTACTTTCCTTGTATTTACCGATTCATTTTCCCGGGAAAGCCTTAATTCGGATTGTCTTTTCATTATTGCAAGGAACAAAGATATAAACATTGTTGTTAAAATCAGCCAGCTTGATATTTCAACATTAATAATTAATGCCCCGGCTATTACCCTTAACATAAATCCCGCTGCAATGCTGAATATATCCAGCAATACGATATGTTTAAATGAAAATGAATAGAGAATATTTAGAACGAAATATGATATGATGCAATAAGAAAAAAACTTGTTAATATGAATTAATGAAAAAGCTACAACAATCATTAAAAATATAGCAAGATATATTGCTTTGCTTTTGGAAATTTTTCCCGACGGAAGCGGTCTAAGCTTTTTAACAGGGTGGGCTTTATCCGCTTCAATATCTATTATATCGTTTATTATATATACAATGCTTGAGGTAAGACTAAATAGTATAAAGCCTGAAAGAGTAATTAAAAAATCATGTTGATAAAAAAGATGCTCCGAAAACAACAGCGGAACAAAAACAAAAAAGTTTTTTATCCACTGCGGTAATCGAAGTAGTTTTAAATAATTTATTATCATTAAAAGACAGCTGTTTCTTCGTAAATTCCGAATACTTCCTTCAGTTTTCCTGTCATCTCGCCTAGCGTAACATAATTATGTGCAGCTTTTATTAACGGCGGCATTAGATTATTATTATTTTCAGCAGCATCCTTAATCTCATCCAAACAATTGTTAACCGACTCCTGGCTTCGATGCATACGAAGTTCCGCAAGCTGCTGCTTTTGCTTTTTTTCTACTTCCGGCGATATATACAAAATCGGGATATCGATTTTTTCATCCTTCTCAACAAATTCATTTACGCCGACAATAAATTTTTCTTTTCGTTCAACTTCCTTTTGATACCTGTAAGCCGCATCGGCAATTTCCTTTTGAAAATATCCTGCTTCAATTGCAGGTATAACACCGCCGAATGAATCTATCTGAGCGAAAATTTCATTTGCCTGCTTTTCCATTTTATCCGTAAGTGATTCAACAAAATAACTGCCTCCTAAAGGATCAACAGTATTCATGACACCGGTTTCGTATGCAATAATCTGCTGCGTACGTAAAGCAATCTTAACCGCTTTTTCACTCGGTAAAGCTAAAGTCTCGTCCATTGAGTTAGTATGAAGCGACTGCGTTCCGCCCAAAACACCTGCTAATGCCTGGTAAGCAGTTCTTATAATATTATTTTCGGGCTGCTGGGCAGTTAAAGTACATCCTGCAGTTTGTGTGTGAAATCTTAACCACCAAGATCTCGGATTTTTAGCTCCGTATTTTTCTCTCATCCTTTTTGCATAAATTTTTCTTGCCGCTCTGTATTTGGCTATCTCCTCAAAGAAGTCGAGGTGAGAATTGAAAAAGAAAGAAATACGTGGTGCAAATTTGTCAACATCCATTCCCCTTTCAATGCAGGCTTCAATATAAGCAAAACCATCTGCCAAAGTATATGCAAGTTCCTGGACAGAAGTTGAACCGGCTTCGCGGATATGATAGCCGCTGACAGAAACAGGGTTCCATTGAGGTACTTCGTTGGAACAATATTCAATCATATCTACAATAATTCTCATTGAAGGATTAGGCGGATAAATATATTCTTTCTGTGCGATATATTCTTTTAAGATATCGTTCTGAAGTGTTCCCCTAAGGTTTTTAAAATCTACATTTTGTTTTTCCGCAACCGCAAGATAAAAAGCAAATATCATTGCAGCCGGAGAATTTATCGTCATAGATGTAGAAACTTTATCCAAAGGAATTTTATTAAACAAAACTTCCATATCTTTTAAAGAAGAAACAGCTACGCCGCAAATACCGACTTCACCATCGCTTAAATCCGAATCGGCATCCCATCCCATCAAAGTGGGCAAATCGAATGCAACTGAAAGGCCTGTTTGCCCGTTCTTCAATAAATAATGAAATCTTTCATTTGTATCTTCCGGAGTACCGAATCCGGCAAACTGCCGCATAGTCCATATCTTTCCGCGGTACCCGTTAACATGAATACCTCTCGTGTATGGATATTCGCCGGGGAAACCTATTTCGGACAGATAGTTAATGTTTTCAACATCATCCGGACCGTAGAGTACTTTTACATCTTCACCGCTTACTGTTGTAAACTTCATCCCGGTATTTTTAGAATTTTTAATTTTATCCTCATACTCCGCTTTTCTCTTTTTAAATTCTTCGCTGTTCATATTATTCCTTTTCCTAGTTTTTGTAAAACCGATACTATTTCTATCTACCTTTTGGGTATTTAGTTATTTAAAATTAAGTCCTGCCGAATCTTCTGTCAAATTCTTCTAAAGATATTTTAATTACAATCGGCCTGCCGTGGGGGCAAACATAAGGCATAGCTGTGGCAAATAATTGGTCAATAAGCAGTCTCATTTCTTTTTCGGAAAGTGAATCGCCCGCCTTTATAGCTGTTCTGCAAGAATATGACTTAGCAATATTATCACTTTCTTCAAGTTTCTTTTCCCTTTGATTTGCAACAAATTCATTAATTATTTCAAGCAGCACTCTTTCTTCAGAACCGCGTTTTACATCCTCAGGCACGCCTTCAATTACCACGGTATTCTTACTGAAATATTTTAGTGCAAAACCCAGCTTTGATAAAAATAATTGAATCTCTTTTAGAATTCTAAAACTTGCCGGATCCAATTCAATCGTTCTCGGGAATAATAACTGCTGCGAGAAAGGCATATTAGCATCAAAACGTTTTAGGGCTTTTTCATAAAGTACTCTTTCATGTGCTGCATGCTGATCAATAATCATTAAACCGGTTTTTATCTGGGATAAAATATATTTGTTATGTAACTGAATAATAAACGGGGTATCCTCAGAATTATTAACATCACTCGAGCGTTTATCGAGTTCATGGTAAACTTCTTTTGTTTCCGGTTTTTCAAATGGAGGAGAAACAGACATTTCTGTTTCCTGTTTTGAAATTGTATCGGGAATATTACCAAATATTAAATCAATAGCCCGATCTGAAAAATCCGTTCTTGCAAAGGATTTCTTTTCAGTATAGGAAGGCCTGTCGGAAAAATCATTCTTTTCAAGTTTATTAAAATTATTAAATCCCAGTTTATCACTTTCATCTGTTTGAGAAGTAAACATCATGGAAGGAACAAGGTCATGAGTGCCTAAACTCTTTTTTACAACAGCCAGAACAAATGTGTAAATATCCTTTTCATCGTCGAACCTAATTTCTAACTTAGACGGATGAACGTTTACATCTACCCTTCTCGGGTCCAGATCGATAAATAAAATAAAGAAAGGATAATCGCCTTTTTCCAAAATATTTTCATACGCAGTAAACACTGCATGGTTAATTTGCTTGCTTATTACATAACGTGAATTAAGAAAAATGTATTGATCCCCTTTGCTTTTTTTAAGCATCGACGGCTTGCCTATATACCCGTTTATATTTAAATAATCCGTTTTTTCCTCAACCGGGATTAAAGCATCCAGCATATTATCCGCAAAGACATGCTTAATACGCTCTCCCAAATCTCCGGCAGGATAATCGAATACCAAGTCATCTTCATTATAGAATTTAAATCCTAAATCCGGATGGCTTAGAGAAATTTTATTAAATGTATCTATAATATGTTTTAATTCCGTTGCATCCGTTTTGAGAAAATTTCTTCTGGCCGGAGTATTATAAAATAAATTTTTAACGGAGACAGATGTTCCTTTTGAAAATGAACCTTTTTCTTTAACAATAGTAGAAGAATCTTCCAAACGAACGAGGGTACCCAAATCGTCGTCCTTTGTTTCGGTTTTTATTTCCAATTGGCTTACGGCAGATATAGAACTTAATGCTTCACCTCTAAATCCCAGAGTGGAGATAGAATCAAGATCATCAACAGCGGAAATTTTGCTTGTCGCATGTTTTTGAATACACAGCACCGCATCGTCTTCAGTCATCCCGTCGCCGTCATCAATAACCTGTATTAAAGATTTTCCTGCACGTTTAATTATTAATTCTATGGTATTTGCTCCTGCATCAATCGAATTTTCAATTAATTCTTTAACAACCGATTCGGGTCTCTGTACAACTTCGCCGGCAGCTATTTTGTTTGCAATATTTTCAGGTAATATTTTAATTTTCTTTTCGGACATATAATTATCTTTTTTTGTATTTCAAAATTTCGAATTCGTCTCTTTTTTCACGTGATTCTATCAACCATATATTATCGTTTATTTTTGGAAAGAGTACATCACCTTCTGCTTCAAAATTCATAATAGAAATAAGCATTTCATCGGCATTACTCATTGCTTGTTTATATATTTGTGCTCCGCCTATTACAAAAACTTTTTCATAATCATGATCTTCGCAAAATGAATATGCATTTTTCAAGCTATCAAAAATTTTAATATCATCAATGTCATATTTCAAGCCGGAATTCCTGGTTAATATAATATTCAGTCTTCCTTTTAACGGTTTGCCTAAAGCTTCAAATGTCTTTCTCCCCATAATTACAGGGAATCCAAATGTAGTTTGCTTAAAATGCTGAAATTCCTCTTTGGAATGCCATGGCATTTCACCGTCGGATTTTCCGATAACTCTATTTTGTGCAACTGCGGAAATTATAATTATTTTCATAATTACCAGTTTCTAAACTGTTTTCAAATGGATTTAAAAAACTCTATCTGAAAATTTTTTCTACGATTTTATCAAAAAAAATATTGTTTAAAGCTTTAACCGAATAAGATTAAAATAATCTTTCTAAAATAAATCAACTAAAAAAGCACACCGGAAGGACTTGATATTCTTTTATTTTAACAGATTTAAAATTAAGAATTGAAAAGACTTACACGGCAACTTTAAATTTAATTTTGTCATGATATTTATAATCGAGCAGCTCAAAATCTTCAAACTGTAATTCATTAATAGGCTTTTCTGCAATTTTCAATCTCGGCAAAGGATAAGGTTCACGTTTTAATTGTTCCAACAGCCCTTCTCTATGATCGAACTGTTCCGTTGCCGAACCTTTTTCCGCAACATAAATATGAGCATCTATTATGGTGTGAGCAAAGTAGCCTAATCCTAATCCTGTTTCCTGAGCGATTATTTGCGTTAAAATGGAATATGCAGCCAAATTAAATGGAATACCGAGTGCAATATCCCCCGACCTCTGTGTTAAATGACAATTTAATTTACCGTTGCTTACATTAAAAGCAAAACTATAATGGCAAGGTGGAAGTTTACTTTTTGTTGCATTACCAGGTTCCCATGCCGAAACTACAAGTCTTCTACTGTATGGTTTTCTTTTTATTTCATCAATTACATATTGAATTTGGTCTACTTCTCTTACCTGCCATTCACCGGATTTATTTTTCTCAGCGCTCGGAAAATGACGCCAGTAATAACCGTATGCAGTTTCCAGGTTACCGTCTTCATCGGCCCAGGCATCCCATATTTTTGTATGCTTTCTTAAATTACGAATGTGATTTTCTCCGGAAAGATACCACAGGACCTCATGTAAAAGAGAATTCCATTCCATTTTTTTAGTAGTTAAGAGCGGAAACCCTTTAGAGAGATCAACTTTATAAAATGCAGCAAAATAAGAAATTGTATCCACGCCCGTTCTTGTTTTTTTTCTTACACCTTCATTTAAAACCAGCTTTACAAGGTCTAAATATTCCTTCATTTTCAATTCCTGACAAAATAGATTGAAGTAAATTTCTGCTTTAATAATTTTCTAATTTACTAAAAAAAACAAAGTGAAAAAAATCATTAATTTCCTAAAATATCGACAATTTCGCTGCATGCATATTTTATTCCCTCTTTGTACATTTTAACGGATTCTTCTTGTGAAGAAAAATATTTTATTAACTGAATTGCTTTTACATTAGCTGTCAAATTTTTCAAAGTTTTGCATGATATGGTCCCTGAACATAAAAATATCGGGATATTTTTGTTACCGAAAATCTCCAGTATGCTCCCGGTTGCTTTTTTCATCATACTTTGAGAATCGAATGCTCCTTCACCGGTAACTACAGCACTAATATTTTCAAGTATTTCATCATTTAGTAACTCTAAAATAAATTTATAAGACTGCACAATTTCAGCGTTGAAGAAAATCTCAAGCCCGGCAGCGAGTCCGCCCCCGGCTCCAGATAATTCTTTAGATGGATTATATAATCTATTGTTTATAAATAGGTTATAAATTTTATTAAATCCATTTTCAATTGTAATGATCTCTTCATCTAAAAGTCCTTTTTGCTTACCAAAAACTTTAGTAGCGCCATTTTCTCCTAAAAGAGGATTATCAACATCTATAATCACTTTTATTTTAAATGGTAATATTATTTTATCCCAGAAGATTCTTGAGGCATTATAAAAATTTTTAGGAATTATCTCCATTTCCCGATTCATACTGTCAAAAATATTAAGTCCAAAACGGGAGCACATACCTAAGCCTAAATCGTTGATTCCCGTACCGCCTATCCCGATTACTACTTCATCAAGTAGAATTTTTCCTTCAGAAACATCGTTATTAAGAATTGATAATAATTCCCCTAAACCTTTCGAACTAAGATTTGCAGGATGTCTTTTATCTTTCGGTATTACTTTTAATCCAAGTACATTTGCCGATTCAATGTATACCCGCCTATTCTTTTTATCATAGCCAGCTTCACATACAAATTTTGAATTATCGTATGGGGTTGAAATTTCATATTCTAGTATTTCCAGCCCGTAGTTATTTTTACATACTTCTAAAAATCCGTCTCCCCCATCGGATATTGGTTTCTTAATCAAATTATAATTTGATAAATCCGCAAGATTTTTCTCAATAAGATTTGCGATCTCTACTGAGTCGGCGCATTCTTTGAAACTATTAGGTGCTATTAAAATGGTTTTTCGTTGTAAAGACATAATTTTACTTAACCGGGATATTTATTGTATAATAACAGTTCAAATTTAAGCTATCATTTGTTAATTTGTATACAAATTAATCCCAAAAGTTAGAAAGAGAATAAATTGGATAAATTTAATTATTTGGAACATTATCAAACAGATGCAGAAGAGTTTAACTATTTTGAAGAACGAAGAGGTGCGACCGAACATGACGAAAGGAGAGTTCACGAATATATTATATCAACCATCCCGAAAGATGTAAAATCAATTTTGGATGTCGGCTGCGGTTCGGCATGGATAGCCAAATATTATGTCAAAAAGAATGTTAATGTCTATTCTCTTGATATTTCAACAATCAATCCGGTTAAAGCATTGAAGAAATATCCCGCGACAAATCATTTCGGGATTACTGCAGATTCTTACTCACTTCCCTTTTTAGACAATTCCTTCGATTGCTTGGTTGCTTCAGAAATTATTGAACATGTTCTATATCCGGATAAATTTATTGCCGAACTTATGAGAGTAGTAAAACCTAAGGGAGAATTAATAATAACAACCCCGTACAAAGAAGTCTTAAGATATTCTCTATGTATACACTGTAATAAAAAGACACCTATTAATGCCCATATTAATTCATTTGATGAAAAAAAGCTTGAAAGTCTTTATAAAGGAAATGATCTGAATTATGTAAAATGGAAAACTTTTGGGAACAAGTTATTGATCTTTTTAAGAACGTATGTAGTTTTGAAATTTTTACCTTTTAGTCTATGGAAGATAAAAGATAAGGCTGCAAATTTATTGTACAATAAACCTGTCCATATCATAATGACTTATGGCAAAAAGTAATTAGAATATTTAGGTACTAGATCATCATTACATTATTGAAAGCAGCTTCCGGACTTCCTTATCCCAATTTAATTCTTTGGCTGCCTCTTTTGAATTGTTTTTTATTTTATCTAATAATGTTTTATCATATAAAAGTTTTTTTAATGCAGATGAAACTTCATTTAAATTATCAGGATCGGCATATAGGCCGATATTAAATTCATCAATAATTCTTTTCATTTGAGGAAAATTACTTGCGAGAACCGGGATACCTGTTAATATATATTCAAACATTTTATTAGGAAGTGCATAATAATAACTAACACTTATATTTTCAATTAGAGCTAAACCTATATCCGCTCCGGCAGTATATTCGAATAAGTCATTTTGCTCAATCTTACCGGCAAATATAACTTTATTCGTAATGCCCTTTTCTTTTGCCAGTTCTTCATAATATTGTTTTTTCTCTCCGCCTCCTATAACGACTAAAATACAATCATCAAAATCCTTAATTATTTCATAAATAATTTTCAATCCGCGTCCGTGTAAAATCACTCCTTGATATAATAAAATTTTAGTTCCGGGTTTTAGGTTGTAACGCTTTCTAAAATCGAAAGGCTTTTCAATTATCTTATACAGCGGAAGATTTCGTACAACGACGGTGTTTTTAACATTATATTCTTTCTCTAAAAATTGCGAATCCATTTCCCCGGTTGTAATAATTCGATCCGCCTTATGTATACATATTTTTTCTATCAGCCTAAGTACTTTCTGAACGATTATCTTTTTCTTTAATCCCGCTAAATAACCGAACAGCTCGCGAGAGTCATAAAAAACTTTTACCTTTTTAATTTTAGCAAAAGCAACTGCAAAAGGAAGGGTATAGATATCTTCTGCAAAAATATAATCTGCTTTTGTAATAAGTAGTTGATATTTCATTAAAAGGGCGAATTTCAAATAATAAGTTAATGATAAGAAACCTTTGTGCAGTCTATAAACGTTTATTTCCCCTTTGGTGGTTTTTATGTTTTCTGTAAGCCAATCAAATGATACAACTTTAACTGAATAGCCTTCCTGTTTTAACGTTGTATAAAGATTTGCTGTCCTCGAATCATAATGGATATTGCCTAAGAATGTAATTAAAACGGATTTTTTATTCATAATAATTTTTTATGAATAAATTATAGCTTTATGTATAATGTATTTCTCATAATAGTTTTAGCATCAAATTTTTCTTTAAAATCAATCAGGCCCATACTCGGCGTCATAGGATTTTCTGCTTTGGTATCCTGGGAAACTCCAATATCTACATATTTATATTCATGCTCGGTAGAATACTTAACAACCTCATACATAACCCGGTGTATAGGCTTTAGATGTTCATATTCATATAGCAGCATATTGTAAAAACAAAGCGCAACAGTTTTATTGCAGAAAAACATTAATGATCCGGCAATCGGTTTATCTTTATAATATACCATAAATAATTTCAAATTATCCGGCAGAAGCTTTTTCAATTTTAATAAATCATCATACGAATGAGTCGGTTTAACATCATGCTTTGATTTATTGGATAATAAAATAGGATAAAATTCATCGTATCTTTCGTTAATCTCAACTTTAATATCCGGGTTCTTTAAGGTTTTCCTGATATTTCGTCTAACGGTAGCTTGAAATCTGCCGATAATATCTCTTTCTTTATCAAGTTTTATAGCGCTTGAAATATAATGCAGATCGAATTTAAATCCCAGCCAAAGCATGGCAAAGTCCAGGTTCTGATTCTGATATTCTTCGTAAATCATTGGAGCAGGGGTAAGCATAAACTCTTTAATTCCGTTTTTTCTTCCGTAATCAAGTAAAGTTGAAATTAATTGCATCGCAAAAGAAAACTTAATATCCTTTGTAACAATTGAACCGTAGCTGGCGCCGATCGGTGATTCAAACAATCCGTTTTGAATTTGTCCGGGAAGCGCCGCAACAATTTCTCCTTTTTCAAGAAATATCAAATGATTAAAAACGAACTTGCCCGGATCATGGTAATCAAAAAATTTTTGAAGATGAAACATTGTCCCGTTGTTTGAACTGAGAACAAAGTCATCCCACTTTTCTTTCCATTTTTCAGAATATTCTATTATTTCCATAAAAATTTAAGAAGGGGTTTCCTATTATTATTTATCGTAAATATTGAAATCTTAAAATTTAATAAGATATTATAAATATCAGATTTTAGATTAATAAAGTTAAGAAATTAATACTTTTTTAGCTCTAGTTTATCCAATTATTTTAAATTATAAACGCATCAATTTTCAGTTTGAATAATTATCAAAATTACTGCTTACCTCAATAATTCCGTCTAAAAAAGTTCCGAAGAACATATCATACTTGTTGGTGCTGTCCTAATTTGCTTAAATTAATAACGAATAAGTTATCCCTCGACCCTGCCTTTACCTTACTGTAGACAGGTGCCGGTAGGCAAGTCAGCTCGGGATGACAATTTAAATACACTTGTTATGGTGAGCAAAGTCGAACCATGAATTAGAAAGTCAAATTAGGATACCACTTACTTGTTTTAAAATAAAGAAAGTTAAAATTTTTATGTAAATTGCAATGTCCAAAAAATATTTTGAACTCAAATTTGAATATAAGTAATTCAATGAATAAAAGAATCAACAGTAAGCTGCTTGCCGTACTGTTATTTTACTTTTTGATTCTTTTTTTCAGAATAAACAGCGGTGAAGTGCAGCCTTGGGATGAGGGGCTCTATGCAATGCGGGCAAAAGTTGTGCTGCAATATCACGAAATTATTGACCAAAGCAGTCATTCAATCGGAGGACTTTATTCCGCAACTTATCCGCCTCTAACCGTCTGGGCTATTGCACTATCGATGTCAATTTTAGGAAAAAACCTGCTGGCAATAAGATTGTTTTCTTTATTATGCTCTACTGCAGGAATGATTTTTATATTCTTGATAGCTAAACGGCTGTTTGAGGAAAAATTTTCTTACCTTATAATATTTGCGTTTGTAGGTACATTGGCATGGAATACATATTCGCGCCAAGCCATGACGGATATTCCTCTAACCGCTTTTTTCATAATCAATGTTTGGTTTTTAATTAAAATCAATGACAGTAAAAAGCGATCGCAATTTTTAATATACTCAACAGGCTTTGCATTATCATTTGCTGCCGCTTTGATGACCAAAATATTAATTTCCTTCCTTCCATTAATCTTTGTAGGAATATATCAGTTCCAAAAAGGTAAACTTAAAAACAAAATTTGGCTGCTATCCGCATCAGTCTTAGCTATAATAATTTCTCTGCCCTGGTATATTTACATGATCGACCATCACGGATGGGAATTCATGAAACCGTTTACTGCACCTCAAATATATTCCGCAGTTGAAAATAATACGCAAAATCTTGGTGCGGGGTATTACTTTAATCAATTGATTGTTTCAAACCCTTTTTTGATTCTTACATTTGCAGTTTTGGTAATCCTAATTTTCAGATTCAAAAAATTTAGAAACATCACAGGCGGTTCTAACAATTTTATTTATTGGATTATGTTGATTTGGTTCTTCGGAATGTTTGGGATGTTTTCAATCGCAGAAACTAAACTGCCTCACTATGTCGTGTATATGATTCCGCCGGGTTTGTTCCTTGCTAGCTTATACTATAAAACTCATGATGAATTAATAAAGAATGTTCGAATAAGATGGATCATTTTTTCACTGTTAACACTTACATTTATTTGGTCCTTAAGTTTTGAATTAAGACAAAGTATAAAGCTGATTTTAACGGCTAAAGAATTTAATGTGTGGGGAGTTTTTTACTTATTATTGATATCGATATTTTTCATCATATCAATATTTGTAAATAGAGAAGTCATAACCAAAATCTTAAAATATTCATTCATAAAACTTTCCTACCTGTTTCTGATTGTTCTAGTTACAAAAACGATAATATTGAATTCTTTTTTCACTCCGGGAAATATTCTGGGAGGTGAAGCTATTTTGGGAGGTAAAGCTGCCGCCGGTATATTAAACAGGATGCATATAAAATCATTCTTATATCTATATCACGAGCATAACAATTCGGACTCGCTTAATCCGCAGCTTGCTTGGTATACTAAGGGCTGGACATGCGGCTGGATAAAGGGAAAAACATTTAAACCAATGCCGATGAAAAAAAACTCAGTCGACTTTAAAATCCTTGATAATACAAGTAATTATCCCAATTTACCGATTGTGTATTATGCAACCCAAGATACTAAACTTACCCGGACAGATGTGCAAATTCTTGAAAGAGAGCGGCCGATCATTAATCGTGAGAAAGATTACATAATTTTCGGCTATAAGAGAAGTCCGTGAGAGAATAAAATTAATCTAACTCTCTTATCATAAATAATATGGAAAGATGTAAGAAAAGTTTTACCTAAAATTTAATTCGAACGGAGAATATATTTGCGCTTCCCAAACCATTTGTAAACGGCTGAAAAGCATAATCCAATCCAAAGTTGCCCCACATTAAGCCGAATCCGCCGGTAAAGCTTTTAGCCTCGTAACCGGACTGATAGCCTCCTCTTAATGCAACTAAATGGTTATAAATTACTTCAAATCCCAAATTAAAATGTGAATTATTTTCAAGGGTGTATTTCTGTAATCCGGCGCCTGCAGTAATGGAAAATTTATTATTATCCAGATTAAAATTATAAGACGGACCGATATTAAACTCTGCCGGGAGCTTTGTTTTTTCATTTTTTAATTTGTTCATGGAACCAAGATTGTTAATTACACCGGAAAAAGATAATCCTTTTACAGGTGAATTATAATTTAAACCGAAATCGAACGCCCAACCGGTAGCTTCATCCATATACAGGCCTTCATACAGATATTTTATAGATAAGCCGAATGATATGTTGTCATATACATTAAATCCGGTAGAAACACTCCCGGAAAAAAAATTTGCATTAAAGGTTGATAAAGGTTCGGCAGAAGCATAGGTACGAACCGCTATATCGCTTACCGAAGTAACATTAAAACCAAATGCTACCGGCAATCCCCAAAAAGTAGTCATTGCTCCAAGTACTTCACTTCTAGTACCCTGAATCCATGCATTGTGCATTAGTAAAATTTCGCTTGTATTTAGTCCGGAGAGCCTTGCCGGATTATAATAAAGAGATGTAACATCGTTGGAAACTTCTGCTCCAATGTTACCCATTGCGATATTTCTGCCTCCGAAACCAAGCTTTAGAAACGCCATTCCGTCGTTGCCAGCCGATTGTGCAAAAGCCGTAGATAATGATAATAATACAAACAAAATCGATTTATACATAAAGTTTCAGTTCCAAAATTTCATAATTAAAAATTAACATTTATTCCGATTATATGTCTATCCTGTGGAGAGTACTGCTCAACTACAAAGGCATAATCCACACCTATACTTAAGCTGCTGAATTTTTTTATGTAAGAAAATCCCAAAGAAGGATTTGAGGTATAATCAAAATTGCTCAAATTAAATTGATCGATACCGCCGCGAATAAATAATCCGTCATAAATATTATATTCGATTCCGGCCCGTAAAATGTTGGTACCTGCATTGCTGTTTTCGAATTCCAAATCGGAAATAAACTTATATTTTTTATTGTAATAACTTACTCCAATCTTTTTTAAAATCGGAAAGTTTTCGGTTGAAGTAGATCCGAGTTCTTGATAAAGCGGAGAAGTATCCCACTTATATTTGCTGTTTAAATCCGAAATCATAACAGAGATATTCCACGAATCGTTAATTTTATATAAAGCGCCTATATCCAGACCTAGTTCAGTCGATGAAATTTTTTCGTATAGTTTGTAGTAATAAAACTTAACTGAAATTCCTATTGCAAATTTTCTTGAAAACCTATTCGACAATCCTAAAAAGAATTGATCTTCTGCAGTAGAAAGATCGCCGGTTTTATTCCCGTCGTTGTCTCTTCCGTCTATTTTGCTTACACCGGAATTAATTATACCGATACTAATACCCGCACTGGATCTTAACTCATCAGGCCTGCGTTCGGATTTTTGTGAATGAAATTCGAAACGCTTTGTAAAGCTTAGAAAATTCAACGACCGGTCTAAAGAGAGAATTGAATAAGAAGTTTGAAATGAATTATTTTCTTGAAAGGCAGCTAATGCAGGATTATAATAAGAAACGAGATTACCCTCGGTAACTGCAGACATGGCATTCCCCATACCCATACCCCGCGCACCAAAACCCATTCTTGAAAAAGCACCCGGCATACTGCTTATTTTAGTAAACTTAGGCTGGGCAAATAAAACAGCAGAAAAAAATAATACGATTATGACTATAGACTTTTTCAAATAACCCTCTTAATGTATTACCAAGATTTTTCCGTAAACAGGACTTTGAGAACCAGCATCAATCCTATAAAAATAAACACCGTTCGGCACGGTTTTACCTTCGGCATCCTTACCATCCCAATAATCTATAACTCCACCGGATTGATCAACAGAATGCGAATTGCCGCGTGAAGCATTTTGAATTATTGTTCTTATATAATGCATCCCGAAATCAAATATCCTTATAGTAACCGATTCATTCGTCCCGCTAACATCGTATTTTATTTTAAGAATATCGGTACTTGGATTGAAAGGATTAGGATAAGCATAAGTATCGCTTTCCGATTTTAACGGCTGGGAAGCAAAATAAATTTTCCAGACTCCAGTCCATGCAGAACCGCCGCTCTCATCAAGCCTAGCCAGACCTTCGGCAGATCCAAGCCAGACATAATTATTTTGAAAAGATGCAGCATAGAAAGCAGTTGTATTTAAAGTTAACCCGGTTGTTTTATCAATTATATCACTTGGCAAAGTCCAGCTTGAACCGTTGTTAGCTGATCTGAATGCACCTTCATCGGAAACAGCAATTACCTGATCTTCTCCATTCTTAAATCCGAAGTTATGTACTTGTTCTCCGTTAAGTGAAGTTTTCCAATTAGCACCTCCGTCCGATGAAAAGCTGACGCCATAATATTCGCCCGAGCCTTCGGCAGGCCAAGTTGCGGCCCAAATTGTGTTATTAAAATTTTGGTAACCCAAAGCTACCACGAAATTTCCGCTTATAGGATTCGTTTCATTTGTATGTGTATATTTTATCCAGCTAATTCCGTTATCGGTAGATTTATTAATTCCGTCCGCAGTACCTACATAAAGTGTTGAATCGTTAGTAGCAAGGACAGAAAAGACTCTATAATTTAAATTATTTTCGGTACAAAAAGACCCTGAAACCGGCTGCATACAAAAATGAAGAGTATCGGAAGGTTTAACTTCGTCTAAATAATCCGGGGGCAGAACAACACGCTGCCATGTTTTACCCATGTCGGTACTTTTTCTTAATCCGCCTGCAAATGTAGCAATCCATATAGTACCGGGTGTAAACGCCATATCATAAATTAAATTATTTATTGTAACCGTAACCGGAAGAGCCCTTAAGGTATTTTTCCCGTAGGCAACAGTTGTATCGTTATAGTTATCAACCGGCTCCGGAATAGATGTCCAACTTTTCCCGCCGTCGGAGGTATACTTTAAGCCTCCTCCTCTAGGCATACTCCCTTGGTCCGTACTAGTATCAGCGGCAGTTGCCGCCCAAAAAACTCCGTTATAGTACCCAATGGCGGAAATACTTTCTGTTCCGAAAATTTTATCATTGGTAAAATTGGTCCATGTATCACCGTTGTCCGAAGAATAACTGACTCCCTGCCCCGTTCCTATCCATATAGTATCGCCAACAGTAATTATATCACTAATACTATTGCTAGAAATCGGCGGATTACCGGCAAGTTTCGATATTTTTTTATCCTGCAAAAGATAAAATGAATTCGGTGAAAATTGAGGAAACACCAAACCGGAAAAAAGTATTATGAATAAAAAGGAGAAAATATATTTTATTTTCATTTAACTACAATATTGTGAGTAATTTTATTGCTTAATAAACCTCTTCTGTCTTTTGCCTGAAATTCAAACTTCCAAGTGCCTGCCGGAGCATCAGAGGCGAAAGAATTTTTATACGAATAAATTCCGTCTCCTGCTTTTGTATCCCCGAAATACTGCATATTACCATTGTCCTGCATGAAGAAATACGTACTTCCATTTTGGTCTTTAACCTGGGTTCCGTCCGGTTTATAAGCTTGGAAATAAACGGATGCTAAATCGTTAAGTCCGTTTGAATCGCTTGCAACAACTGAAAAAGTAAATGATACTCCTATTGAAACCGAATCCGGCATAATCAGATCTGAAATTACCGGCGCAATGTTTATTTGATTGTTATCGTACTGAAAAGAATGAATTGCAGCTAACTTTGTATTACCGTCAATGTCTGTTATGTAATATTGAATTTGGTAAGTTCCATTGGGATAATAATAACTTAACGGAAATTTGTTCGAATAAACATTATCATCGTTTGCAGTATCCCCATACTGCCCGGCATTTCCATTATCAAATAATTGCAGGGGGGAATCATTTAAAAGGTTATTGTCGGGATCGTAAACGTTTGCAGTAACTTCGGTAACGTTTTCGGAAGAATTCAATTTAATATTAATCGTGATTAAAGAATCGGAGGAAAAATAACTAAATTGATCCGGGGTGGTTATTCCGACAACTTGATAGCCTACCGGCTGAGAATCAACAACATTGTTAAAATTTTTTTTGCATCCCCCTAAAAGGATGGGAATTAGTAATAATAATAATTTTTTCATCTATGTAAATATTTATTTTTCAAACACTTCACTCAAGGTAAAAAAAATTCTACGCAAAATTATTTCCCCAACGTAGCCATAAAAGGATTCGGTGAAAAGGAAATAATTAAAATTAGAAAGCTAATATAACCTAAAAATTTTCTTTTTCCATCTAATTCCGTATAATCCGGAACAAAAGGATGCTTTAACTTTATTACAAATAATAAAAGCAAAGCCCACAGCAGCCAGCCGACCCAGCCGAAATTTGAACTAAGATCAAAAATATATTCTGCCAGCCCGCATAACCCGAGTATCATTAAAACTGCAAAAGATACCAGAGCAATTTTATAATGATTTTTCTCACCGAACATTGTATAAGCTATATGTCCCCCGTCCAGTTGACCGACCGGAATCATATTCATAGCGGTAATAAACATACCGAACCATCCCACACATAAATAAGGATAACGGTAAATTTCCGACATTGGAGGAAAGGCCTGCGAACCATGGACAAAAATTAGTTTAAAGAATGAAAAAAGTAAGGTATTTCCAAAAACAAGTTTTTCTACTGGTGCATTTGCTAAATATAGCGGATGAACAGAAAGAAGATAACTTGCACTAGGCAGATGGGTAAATCCGTAAATAAGAACTATTAAACATGCAACAAACCCGGCAAACGGTCCGGCAATTCCAATATCGAACATAGCATTTTTAGAATATATCGGAGACTTTGTTTTAATAACCGCACCCATGGTTCCGAAATTCAAAAAGAACGGGACCGGGGGAAACGGGATATAAAACGGAAGAGTAGATTTTATTTTATGATACTGCGCCGCAAAATAATGTCCGAATTCATGACAAGATATAATAAACATTATTGAAATGGAATAAGGCAGTCCTATTAAAATAAACGAAAATTGGTACTGGTTATATATTCCGGTTATCCATTGAGCGCCTGCAATTGTAGTGGTAATAAAAGTAATAATAAAAAGTGAAGTATGAAGGATATAATTTTTCTTATCCTTTTTTTTAACTTCTAAATCTTCCGGTTCCCGGTATATGTAATTATAATAATCAGGCATTCTATAAATCGAAATTAATTCCCAAAGCGGCGTAATGCTCACTTAAATAATAAAATAAACCGTGAATACTTTTCCCGGAATAATATGCAAATACTATACTGAAACCTTTTGAATCATATTTGCCGAACTTAATCCCTGCCTTGAATATATTGTTTCCGAAATATTTATCTATTTTATTAATTTTAAAATCATCTGCAAAAAACGGAGAAATGTTTTTTGAAATTAAAGAAGGAAAATAATAATCGAAACCTAATTGGTATATACCTTTTCCAATTGTGTTCGGTATTACGTGGAATAGATATGTTAAACCGGCATACATTCTAAAACTGTTGATCTTATAAAACGGAAATATTTCTATAAATTCCCGGCTGTAAACAAACGGGCTCATATTTGATATCCAGCTAGAAGATGCTTCATTATATCTTCCGTCTACAAGATGAGCACTTATATGACTTAATCTAAAACGAAACCCGTATTGAGTATTATTGTTAATAATTTTGTAACCGCTGTTAATTCCGAAAAAATAATCTATAGTTTCTACCGGGAAACGAAAATTATTTTCACTTCGCAAGCGTGTAAAAGTAAAAAGGTCCGCTCCGAAAGACAATACAGAGTTGCCGTTTTCTATTCTATAAATATCCTCCGTTGTACCTATATCCAATCTTATTTTTTTCTGATTCAGTAAATAAGAAGAACCTGTTCTGGCTTCCAGTAAATTAGCTGTGAACGGCTGAATATTCAACTTTGAAGGGAACCATTCTTTTTTAGTTTGTGCTTTATTATAATTTGTTAAAAGTATTATTGAGAGAGTGATATATAAGAGTTTGCGCATTTAACTATATTCCGATTTTAATAAATGTTTCTTTTTAAGTTTTTGTTTTACCAGTTTGTTATACCCGTATTTAAACTTAGACGGCAGGCTTGCGAATGCATAGGCATTTGTAGGAAAAGCAAATGAAGGTTCAAAATAACAATTAACCGTACACCCTTTACAAAAGTCAAATTTCCCTTCCATTTTTTTAAAATATTTAACTTTATCCGAATTTCTAATTTCTTTTATAGGTTTGTCTATTGGAATTCTTTCACTGCCGAAATGATAACAAGGTAAGATAATTTCATTGTCGGGTGAAATTACTATAACCCGCGAAACGGCTTTGCAAAGCGGATCATTAATATCATTACCGCCGTTCCTTCTTAATTTGAGATAAGCCGAATTCATATAAATATCCAACTTGCCTTCGGAATATTTATCTATAAAATCTATTGCTTCATTAGACAAGCCCGGATTTCCGAAATAAGAAAAGACAGGGTTTACGATTAAAACCAGATCATGTTCAGCAGCTATTTCGTGCATTCTCGGAAGCTTTTTGTAGGTATCGTTTGTTACGGTAAATAAAATATCCGGGAACTCACCGAGAGATTTCGCAATATCGATACTTTTAATTACTTGATCGTAACAATTTACTTTTCTAATCCGGTTATGCTCGTCCGGGTCGGGTGAATCTAAAGAAAAATGAAGTAGATTAATATTGCCTGCCAGCTTTTCCGCAAACTTAGGATATAACAATGCATTTGTCGTTATACTTGTTTGCATATTTAATTTTTTGGCATGTTCCGCCATTAAATGAATATCTTTATGCAGTAACGGTTCTCCGCCGGTAAGATCAATAAACTTTACGCCCAGTTCCGAAAGCTGATTAGCATTGGAAATAAAATCTTCTAATTTTGCATACCTGCTGTTTTTAAAATTCTCGTGAATTCCGAAATGGCAGAACGTACAATAGGCATTGCATCTATATGTTACATAATAATTACAAAGGAGAAGCATCAGTATTCTCTACCCTTCCATTTAACTTTACGCCCGGAGATCAATACAAATGGAATAGCTATTACATAAAGGATATAATAAATTTGAAAGTATAAAAAATATTTAAGGTTTTTTGATATACCGAGTTGTTTATGAACAGGGTATAAGACAAAAAAATCAATAATTATTTTAAAGACCGCCAAATATAACCATACAGGTGAGAAAAATAAAGGAGTTAATAAGATACCCAAATTGGTAAGAAATCCCCACGCCATAACAATATATCCCCTGAACGGGACTCCGAGTCCGCCGACCGACCATCTTTTTTTTTGGCGATAAAGATTTTTAAAATTTGAGCATGGCTTGGATGTTATTAAAGTGTCCGGATCAAGTGGTAAAATAATTTTATATTTACCTAACTTATAAATTGAGAATAAAAGATTAAAATCCTCGGTTACGCTAAAAGGTAAATTTTCATAACCGCCGACTTCCTGGTAAGCTTTTTTTCTGTAGGACATGTTGTTGCCTATACAGCTAATCGGCTTTTTTAAATTTATGGTACCGGAAGCTACGGTTAGTAAATAAATAAAATCTATCGCCTGCATTCCGCTGAAACCGTCGGCAGCATACTGAGTAGTAAATCCGTTTACGGCACCGATATCTTTTTGATAGTAGGATACAACCGTTTTTGCCCATAAAGGATGCACTCTGCAGTCCGCATCTGTTGTTAAAATAATTTCACCCTCTGCAATATCAATTGCATTAGCCAAAGCATTTGTTTTGCCCTTAAGCATCCCGATTTCTTTTTTTGTAACGATCTTTTTAAAATTACTTTTACCGGTAATAAAATCGTCAATTATTTTTCCCGTTGAATCGGTTGATTTATCGTCCACAAGTATTATTTCAAGCTTGCTTTCAGGGTATTTAAGATTTTCCAATGATTCCAAACAACTTAGAATATTTTCTTCTTCATTTCTCGCAGCAACGATTACCGTAGCAGAAGGCAATTCATCTTCATTTATCTTCGGGAATTTTTTTGCCGCACCTATTACAAATAATACGGATTGAATAAAATACCCGCTTAAAACTATTAGGAAAATTATCTCAAACATTCGGAAGGCTCTCCGATATGGTAATTTTTTTCATTTATTTTTTCTAAAATGAATTTTAAAGAATCAATTATTATGTCTTTGGATTTTAGACTATCATGTAGAACAATGATAGAGTTTGACTGCAAATATTTGCTTATTCCAAATTTAACAAGATTTAAATCATTTTTATAATCTCTTGTTAGCATAGACCACATAACCGGTTTTAAATTAGCTTTATTAATTTGGCTTACAACTGATTTGTTAAATCTCCCGTGCGGCGGACGAATATATTTAACATCATAATTGAAATTTTTTTTTAAAATGGAATTAAACTCAAAAATCTCTTTCCGAATTTCTTCCCCGCTTAACCGTGTTAATCTCTTATGATTAAAAGTATGATTTCCTATTGTATGATTTTCGGAAATAATATCTTTAACCAGACCGGGATTTTTCTTAACATTATTCCCGACACAAAAGAATAAAGCTTTAATTTTATTCTGATTAAGGAAATCCAGTATCCAAGGCGTTGTTTCCGGTATCGGTCCGTCATCAAAAGTAAATAGTATTTTGCTGCTATTTGAATTCCATTGGAAAACATTAAAAAGTTTTTTAATAATATCCGGCGGATCGTAAGAATACTTCATTTATTTTATTTATTAAGGATAGTAATCGATGACTCAATTTAATAAATATTAAACTAATTTTTGAATATTAGCTAAAATTCTAAAACTATTACTAATTTTGTGTTTCCGTTTGCAAACTTATTTTTCAAAATTTACAGATTATGAAACATTTAGCTGAACATCAGAAAGGATTACTATTTGTGGCGTTCGCTGCTCTCCTCTGGAGCAGCGGGGGTCTGCTGATAAAATTAGTTACTTTCGATGCAATGCAGATTTCTTTTTTCAGGTGCGCTTTTGCATCATTAACCTTCTTTGCTGTATTTAGGACACAAATTTTCAAAGCAAATGTTTTCACATTAATTAACTCATTATTCTATGCTTCAGTTTTGATTTTATATGTGCTGGCAATGAAGGCTACTACAGCAGCCAATGCTATCTTTCTTCAGTCAACTGCACCAATCTATGTTTTAATATTTGAACCGTTATTGATCAAAACCAAATATGAAAAAATAAATATTATTAGTGTTGCTGCCGTTTTTATAGGGATGGTTATGTTTTTTATCGGGAAAATTTCTCCGGAACATCTTGAAGGAAATATTTTTGCATTACTATCAGGAGTTTTCTTTGCTGCACTGTTTCTTGGATTAAAAAAGAATAAACCGGAGTATCAATTCAGTTCTATTTTCTACGGCAATGTTATAGTTGCCTTAGTGTGCATTCCTTTTTTAAGCGGCATTACAAGTGTTAATTTCTCTAATTTGTGGATGGTTGCATTTCTCGGAATCTTTCAGATTGGATTTGCTTACATCTTCTTCAGCAGAGGTTTGAAGCGTGTAAATGCAATAGAGGCTTCCTTAATTTCGCTGATTGAACCTGTGCTAAATCCTGTTTGGGTATTTTTAGGATATGGTGAAGTTCCTTCTCTAACGGCAATTATCGGCGGGATAATAATTATTTCGGCTATTTCGGTTAGAACTTTTATTTTGGAAGCTCCGATTATGAGAGCAAGATTAAAAAGAGAATAAGAGAATTTACGGTGCCAGTCTTACTATTTTCCATTTGTTTTTTTCTTTTAAATAACTAATTCTATCGTGCAGCCTGTTTTCCCTGCCCTGCCAGAATTCAAAAGATTCTGGTACTAATTTGAATCCTCCCCAATATGCGGGTAAAGGAATTTCCTTTCCGTTAAATTCATTTTTTAACTCATCAAATTTATTCTCAAGATGTTTTCTGCCGGGTATAATGCTGCTCTGCTTTGATGCCAGGGCAGCCAATTGACTTTCATACGGTCTTGAATGAAAATAACTTTCGGATTCTTTTTTCGAAACTTTCTTTACTTTGCCTGAAATCCTAATTTGTCTTTCAAGTTCTTTCCAGAAGAAAAGTAAAGACGCCTGAGGATTCTCCGAGATGTCCTTTCCTTTTTTACTTTCGTAATTAGTATAAAAGACAAGACCCTCTTTATCTACTCTTTTTAGAAGAACGACACGTACGGCCGGTACGGCATTTTTATCTGCCGTAGCAAGTATCATCGCACTCGGATCGATTAAATCAGCTTTGATAGCTTCTTCCATCCATACATTAAATTGATCAAACGGATTTATCTTCACCTTATTTTCATCTAAATCAGTAAAAAGATAATCTCTTCTAAGTTTAGAAATATCTGTATTTCCCATCATATCTAATTAAAAATTATTTTTTTGTTTACTATAAATGCATAGTTTTATTAAATTTAGCACATCATTTTGCGGATATTTATAATAACTTACTTTAATTCTGACAATTATATTGTGAGGAAATGACGATTAACTAATTAGGCTAATCAATTAAATCAATAATTGAATGTCAAAACTATAAAAAAATAAGTGTAAGATGAAATCAAGTGACTTAACAAAAGAACAAAAAGAAGAACTGGAAAAATTCGGCGCAAATACGTGGTTCGTCGAATATTTACATAAACAATATGAAGAAAATCCTTCCGAATTATCCGAGCAATGGCAAAGCTTTTTCGGAAAAGTAATAAGTAAACAAAAAACAAACGGGAATAATCATTATACTGCAGAGACGGCGCCTGTTAAAAAAACGGAGAAGACAAAAACTCCTCAAACTGTTAATGAGGACCGGCTTCAAATAATTGCAGGAAGTTCCGCAAAGATACTGGAAAATATGAACACAAGTTTAACTATTCCGGTAGCGACATCTCAAAGAACTATACCTGTTAAACTTCTTGAAGAAAACAGAATAATTATAAACCGCTATCTTCTACAGAAAAAAAGAGGAAAAATCTCCTTTACTCATTTAATAGCATGGGCAATTGTTAAAGCTGTAATGACTAACCCAGTTATGAATACATCATTTACTAAAATAAATGATAAGCCGAACATCTTAAAACGCCGTGCAATTAACTTGGGCCTTGCTATAGATATCGAAAAGAAAGACGGTTCGCATTCGTTGATAGTTCCTAATATTAAAAATGCAAACCTAATGAACTTTGAAGAGTTTTATAAAAAATATGACGACCTTGTTTTAAGATCACGAAAAGGATTGATTGATCCTTCCGAATTTTTAGGCACAACCATTTCTCTGACTAATCCCGGAACCATCGGTACTGTTACGTCCGTTCCGAGATTAATGCAGGGACAAGGAACTATTGTTGCTACCGGCGCAATTCAATACCCTGCGGAATACCAGGCAATGCCGCAAAATACAATTTCTGCACTCGGAATAAGCAAGGTAATGAATATAACCAGCACTTATGACCATCGAATAATACAGGGCGCCGAATCTGGATTATTTTTAAAAGAAATTCATGATCTTCTTCTAGGAAAAAATTTCTTTTTTGAAGAAATATTTGAAGATTTGAAAATCCCTCTGCAGCCGCTTGTTTGGAAAAACGATTACCAGCCGGGTGCTTTTTCAGGTCATCAGAATACGGAAGAAATTGAAAAACAAGGCAGAGTTCTTCAGCTAATAAATTTATATAGAGTTAGAGGACATTTAATTGCAGATCTTGATCCGTTAGGTTCCAGAACAACTTATCATCCTGAATTGGATCCTGCTACTTATAAACTTACTCTGTGGGATCTTGACAGAGAATTTATTACCGGAGGTTTCAGCGGACTAAAGACAGCAACATTAAGAGAAATCCTGGACATTCTTCAGAAAACATATTGTGAAAAAATCGGGGTTGAATATATGCATATTCAAAATCCCGCCGAAAAAATATGGCTGCAAAGTAAAATGGAGCCGATAAAAAATGTTCCGGAATTAGATATTGAAGGTAAAAAAACAATATTAAATAAATTAATTGTCGGCGAAATGTTTGAGCATTTCGTTCACACAAAGTTTATCGGTCATAAAAGATTCTCTCTTGAAGGATCGGAAACGCTTATACCTTTGCTGGATCAATTATTAAATGATGCACACGACGGAGGTGTAAATGAAATTGTTTTCGGAATGGCTCACCGCGGCAGGCTGAATGTTTTAACAAACATAATCGGTAAGTCTTACGAATCCATCTTTTCCGAATTCGAAGATATACAGGACCCGAATTCAATTGAAGGTTCCGGTGATGTAAAATATCATTTAGGCGCAAGCGGAAAATATAAAACAAGAGACGGATTAAGTATAAATGTTTCAATTGCATCTAATCCCAGCCATCTCGAGTGGGTTGATCCGGTTGTAGAAGGAATTGTAAGAGCAAAACAAACCAGGCAGGGCGATAATAAAGCACATAGAAAAATTATGTCGGTGCTTATACACGGTGACGCTGCTTTTGCTGGACAAGGAATAGTTGCGGAAACATTAAATTTATCGCAGTTAGCCGGTTATAGAACAGGCGGTACTATTCACATAATTATTAATAACCAGATTGGATTTACTACAACTCCCGAAGAAGCCCGTTCTTCACAATATGCAACCGATGTAGCAAAAATGATTCAAGCTCCGATATTTCACGTTAACGGCGATGATCCGGAAGCTGCTGTTTGGGTTACAAAACTTGCATTCGAATTCAGGCAAATTTTCAAAAAAGATGTGGTAATCGATATGTTCGGCTATAGACGCCACGGACATAATGAAGGAGACGAACCGGGCTTTACACAGCCGCTGCTTTATAATAAAATTAAAGCTCATCCTTCGGTTAGAGAAATATATTCAAGGCATCTGCTTGAAAATAACATTTTATCGGAAGATAAAATCAAACAAATGAATGATGATATATATAATATTTTAAGCGAGGATTTCGATAAGACAAAACGAAGAAGCGTTGAATTTAGTATTGATGCGCCGCTGGCGGTTTCCAAAGAAAGAGTAGCGGCTGTTACACCGATTGCAGAAACAAGTATTTCGGAAGAATTGCTTAATAAAGTTGTGGATGGAATTACAAAATTACCGAGAGATTTTTCAGAGCATCCTAAGCTTAAAAAATTTCTAGACAAAAGAACGGATTTGAAGACCGGCGCAATTAAAGCAGATTGGGCATTTGCCGAATCGCTTGCTTTCGGCAGTCTTCTTCTGGAAGGAACGCCTATAAGATTAAGCGGAGAAGACAGCGTAAGAGGAACTTTTAGCCAGAGACATCTTGCTTTTACGGATATACAAACGGGATTGGCTTATATTCCGTTAAATTTTATGACATCCGGTCAAGCAAAAATTGAAGCTTTGGACAGTCTTCTTTCCGAAGCTGCAGTGCTCGGGTTTGAATACGGTTATAGTACCGCGGATCCGCTTGCATTAGTTATGTGGGAAGCACAGTTCGGTGACTTTGCAAATGCTGCCCAGGTAATTATAGATAATTTTGTAGTAGCTTCTTACGAAAAATGGAAACTGCCGAACAGTCTTGTAATGCTGCTTCCGCACGGATACGAGGGACAAGGCTCCGAACATTCAAGCGCAAGAATAGAAAGATACCTTACTTTATGTGCACAGGATAATATGCAGGTATGCAATCCTTCTTCCCCGGCCCAGTATTTTCATGTTCTGAGGAGACAAATTAAACATGCTGTGCGAAAGCCTTTAATAATTATGACTCCTAAAAGCCTGCTGCGTTTGCCTGAAGCGAAGTCGCCTAAAGAAGAATTTATAAACGGACGGTTTTATGAAGTTATTGATGATCTTGATATTAAAAATAAGAACGATATTACTAAAGTGATATTAACTTCAGGTAAAGTTTATTATGACTTAAAAAAGTACCGCAGTGAAAATAAATTTAATGAAACTGCAATTGTAAGAGTTGAACAATACTATCCTTACAAATCGGAAATGGTTAAAGAATTATTAGGTTCATATAAAAAAGCTAAAAAGATAGTGTGGGTTCAGGAAGAGCCTAAGAATATGGGAGCTTGGAACTTTTTGGCCCTTCGTATTTCGGAAGATTTAGCGGAAGGACAAAAGTTATATTATGCAGGCAGACCTGAAGGGGCAAGCCCTGCTGTCGGTTCGGCAAGAAAATCCGCAAAGCAGCAGAAAGGATTAGTTAAAGAAGCGTTTGAAATCTAAAAAAATATTTATTTTTTTTACCTTTTGTTAGCTATACCGGATTTTATTATTTTTTGTTAAGTTTATTTTAGATTTTAGTTCATTTAAATATGCGAGCGTAACTCAGCTGGTAGAGTGTCAGCTTCCCAAGCTGAATGTCGCGGGTTCGAGCCCCGTCGCTCGCTCAAATAGTATTAATATCGCTTGGATAATTACAAAATTTATCCAATATTTGAAGCTCAATTTTTGAAATGTTCTTAAAGTAATTTTAATGATTTGGGGGCTTAGCTCAGTTGGTTTAGAGCACCTGCCTTACAAGCAGGGGGTCGTAGGTTCGAATCCTTCAGCCCCCACCAATTAAAAAATGCCGTTCGTTTTGAACGGCTTTTTGTTTTATGGAATATTATTGTGTTTATATAATCAGATCTGTTAATGGGAAACACTACATTGGCCAGACTAATAATTTGAGTCACAGATTAATTAGACACAACAGCAATCGGAATAAATATACTAAAGGGAAAGGACCCTGGGATTTAATTATTTCCTATGAAACAGCATCAAGATCTGACGCTGTAAGATTGGAATCTTACCTCAAGAAATTAAAAAATCCTCTTAAAGCTATTGCATATTTAAAGAATTTACTAAACAATTCGGAAAGAGGAATATAAAACTACTATTTTGAATCTTAGCTCAGTTGGTTTAGAGCATCCCGACAATGTCGGGAGGGTCGTAGGTTCTCCCGATAAAATCGGGATTCAGCCCCCACCAATTAAAAAATGCCGTTCGTTTTGAACGGCTTTTTGTTTTAT
>CAZHBJ010000023.1:20923-32033 GCA_964530445.1 uncultured Ignavibacteriaceae bacterium | reverse complement strand
AAACATTTTCGTCATCCTGTTCCTTATAGCTCTTATCGAATCCGCATTAAGGTAAGCCGGAGTGGCATTATTAATCCAATGTACAAAAATCCATCTTTCCATGTCGGTATTAACGCCTCTCCTTAACCACACGAAATTATATTTAGGTTTATTCTGAGCTACTTGATAATCCGCTTCTACATAAATTACCCAGCCGTAATCTTTTAAAAACTTGCCTTCAATTTTCTTTTGCTCATAACGGGAACTGTAAAGACTTTCATATAATCTTTTATCCGAAATTTTTTGAAATGCATACAGTAAGTTATCCTTGTCCTTTAAAATATGCGAGTTCAGTTTCTTAATTGTCGGTGCGGTTAATACCATAATAAGCTGATCCCTAGCCCATAGATTTAATTTTGTAATTTCAAACACACTATCGGCAAGTATGGACGATTTAACCACACTATCTACCGAAGACCGGATAAATTTTGCAGTATTAGAATTTGAATTAAAAGGCGCAATAATTATAATGTTTTTCCTATTCTTGTATTGTTCAAGCCTGCTTTCCGGTACTTGTTTTAGGGTAAATAATTTTTCAGGCTGCGGAGTATAAATGATTTTTTGAAATGTTGAATCGAGTGCCGGTTCAACAGATCTGAATTCGGAAGAATCCGCTATCACAATAATTTCATCTTCCGGCCCTGTTGCCGGCTTTTGAAAATACTTGCAGGAGTTAAGTCCTATTGTTAAAATAATTATTATAAAAACGACATAAGTTTTAATCATTATTACCTCGGTACATTTGGTAATATTAAAGACATATTTGGTAAAAGAAGTAAATAAAGGCCCCACATTGTAAATCCTATCGCAATCGGGATTGATAAATTATCATCTGCAAAACCGAATGATATGTTTTCAACTATCGCCCCAACAGCAGCAGAAATAAAGCCTATTATGTATTCCATTGTATGGTATTCAATTTTAGGTGTAAATAAAACAACAATACTTGCACTTATAAAAAAAGCTAAAGTTCCCTCAAAGCTTTTAGCTAAAAATCTATGCTTACCGAATTTTCTCCCGATTAATGCCGCCGAAGAATCACTTACAATTAAAATACAAAAAGCGGTAATAAAAAATACTTTGGGAAAGATTAAAACACACAATAAAGCTGAAATAAAAACATAAGTAGCGCCGTTTAAATTTTTTTTCTTATGATCCACCTCATGCTCTCTTAACAAAAATCCGAATATACTGTAAAAAATTTTGCCTATTGAAGGATAGAAATATCTCGACAGATCAAGCACAATTGCAATAAAAGTAAAAATAGAAAGAATTATAATAGCATTATAGCGTGGGATAAAATAATAAATAATCGGGATAGATAGAGAACAGAGATGAATTAGTTTTCTAACCAATTCATCTCTGTAATTAATAGTTCCATTATCATATTGAGTCATCTTTAGGAGCAGGCTCTTTCGGTTTTCTTTGTTCCATCAATTTTTTAACATGATCAGGTATTTCTTCTTTATTATCTGATTCATTATTCCCGTTCTTTTTTACCGGGGGTAATTCTTCACCTTGTATTAACTTATCTATTTCTTCGGAATCTAGTGTTTCTCTTTCAAGTAATTCATTAGATAATTTATGTAGAATATCCATATTATCAGTTAGTATTTTTTCAGCTCTCCCCATAGCATCGTTTACAATTCCCCGAACCTCATCATCAATTTCAATTGCAGTTCTTTCACTGTAATCTCTATGTCTTTGAATTTCCCTTCCTAAGAAAATTTCTTCTTCCTTAGCGCCATAGCTTAAAGGACCTAATTTATCACTCATTCCCCATTCACAAACCATTTTACGGGCAATATTAGTAGCTTTTTCAATATCATTGCCGGCACCGGTAGTATAATGGTTAAAAATAATTTTTTCGGCGGCCCTTCCTCCTAATGCATAGGTAATAACAGCTTCCAAATATTCTTTGGAATAAGTATGCTTTTCGTCTATAGGCAAATAACTGGTAACACCTAGCGCCCTGCCTCTGGGGATAATAGTAACCTTATGAACAGGATCTGCTTCCGGCATCATGCGAGCAACAAGTACGTGACCTATTTCGTGGTAAGCAGTAGTCTTTTTTTCATTTTCGGAAATTATCATGCTCTTTCGTTCCATTCCCATCATAACTTTATCTTTTGCTTCCTCAAAATCTATCATCTCAACTTTTTTCTTATTCTTCCTTGCGGCAAGCAGAGCAGCTTCATTAACCAAATTTGCAAGTTCCGCACCTGCCAAACCCGGCGTACCTTTTGCGAGGACTTCCAGATTTACTTTTGTATCAAGCGGAATACTCCTGGTATGAACTTTTAAAATACCTTCGCGTCCTTTAACATCCGGTCGGTCTACAACAACCTGCCTGTCGAATCTTCCCGGTCTCAATAAAGCAGGATCAAGAACGTCCGGGCGGTTGGTTGCAGCAATGATAATTACACCGCTGTTTTGTTCAAAGCCGTCCATTTCAACCAGTAATTGATTTAGAGTTTGTTCTCTTTCATCGTGTCCGCCGCCTAATCCGGCGCCACGGTGTCTTCCCACAGCATCAATTTCATCTATAAAGATAATACAAGGTGCATTTTTTTTGCCCTGTTCAAAAAGATCTCGTACACGGCTGGCACCTACACCGACAAACATTTCTACAAAGTCTGCACCGCTAATTGAGAAGAAAGGAACACCTGCCTCGCCGGCAACCGCTCTTGCCAATAAGGTTTTACCGGTTCCGGGAGGTCCTAACAGTAAAACTCCTCTTGGAATTTTACCGCCGAGTTTTTGGAATTTTGTCGGCTCTTTTAAAAACTCAATTATTTCATGAAGCTCTAGCTTTGCTTCATCCGCCCCGGCAACATCTCTAAAAGTTATTTTCTGTCCTGATTGAGTAATTAATTTCGCTTTACTTTTACCGAACGAAAAGATACCTCTTGTTCCTCCGGCAGAACCCTGCATTCTTCTCATTATAATTATCCAGGCGCCAATTATAATTATCCAGGGAAGAAAGCTGAATAAAATATTCATCCACTCATTAGATTCTTTATCAAATGTATAAGTAATATTATTGGCAATCCATTTAGGCTCTTGTGAGGTCATAATAGATTCCGGCATATAAACGTTAATATACCTGACCGATTTTTCTTTACCGTCAACATTTATATTTTCACTGGATTTAAGAGTGCCTTTAAAGTAAAAATCCTTATCACCAGTTTTTACAATTTTAGCGCTTTGAATTTCGTTATTATTAAGAAGTTTTTCATATTGGGGATAAGTTATATCTACATAATTATTTGAATTGGTTTTAAATAATTGCATAATAATAACCGCAGCAACTATAACTGCGCCCCATCCGAAAACCATTCTAATTATTTTAGACCAATCGAAATTGTCGTCAGGTTTATTCGGTCCACCGGGATCTTTTTGATTTTTAGGAAACTGTTTATTGCTATTATTATCAGCCATAAAAAATTTACTTAAATTTAAATTCATTTTTAAAATAATTCTCCATCATTCGCTTAAAACATAAATTGATCTTAAATTTCTATATTTCTGAGCGTAATCCAATCCATATCCTATCACAAACTTACTTGGAATATCGAAGCCAATATAATCAATTTTTACATTATATCTAAGGCTATTTGGCTTTACAAGCAACGAAACAACCTTCATACTGGCCGGATTAGAAGGTGCAATTAAATCTTCAATAAATTTCATAGATAAACCGGAATCAACTATATCTTCCACTATAATTATATCCCTGCCGTTTACATCACAACTCAATTCTTTTATCAGCTTAACATTTCCGGAAGATATTTTTTCATCTCCATAACTGGAAAGCTTAAAGAAATCAATTTCACATTCAACATTTACATTTTTAATAAGATCGGACAAAAATAAGAATGCACCGTTTAATACGCCGATAAATACTGGAACCTTACCGCTGTAATCGAGGGAAATTTGTTTACCAAGCTCTTTAATTCTTTTCTGAATAACATCCTCTTTTATCATGGGGACAAATATTTCAGTTCCGATTACAACTCTGTCCTTGATATCATTTTTTACATCAGGCATAATTCGATTACCTTTTCAGTGTTTTTTGTTACTTTAAATCGATCATCAAGCCTTAATCCAAGGACCCAAACTATCCGTTCACGGTTGGTTAAGACAAGCTGCTCATTTTTTTTTGATGACGAAATTTTCTGTTCATTTAGGAAATCAGAAACTTTTTTAGAGCCTTTCATCCCGAGAGGGAAAAACTTTTCACCGTTTTTCCATTTCCTAAGTACAAAATTTCCCGATATTTTACCGGCAGATATATACTCCTTTTGCTTCGAACCTGAATATGATCCCGGTACTTTCATTCCGCTTTTAATAGTAAGTATTTTCTCCTTTATTTTTAATGAATCACCATCTTTAAGTAAAACCGGATCAAATCTTTCTATTTTCTTTTTCGAAGAAATAATTATATAATTTCTTTCTCTAAATGCCAAACAGTTTTGAGACAGATCAACTTTTTTGCCCGAATCTTTATCCAATAATGCAGTTATTTTCTTAACGTCCATGTATGAAGTTTGTATATTCAATTTCTCTTCAATTACCGTCTTTAAGAAATAACCTTTCAGTTCATCGGGAATCTCTTTGAACTTACTAATGGGAAGTAATAATTCCCCTTTACGGAATTCAAATAATTTTGAATTGTCTTTTAATATTTTGTTTTCCAAAAAAGAGGATATATTCCTATATATTTCCGATGAATTATAAATAGTATTATCAAGATTCGGGTTAAGTTTATTTTTTATTAGAGGGATTACATTATTTCTTAAATAACTTCTTTCATAATCGTTTCCGAGATTAGTATGGTCAATTCTGTATTCCATATTGTGAAAATTCAGATAATCAATAATCTCTTTTTTTGTAAGATTAAGAATTGGTCTAATTATATTTTCTCTTTTAGCCGGGATGCCGGAAATCCCTCGAATTCCGGTCCCTTTTATTAAATTTAACAGAACTGTTTCTGTATTATCGGAACAGTTGTGTGCCGTAGCTATTTTATTATACCTAATTTTTTTTAAAGTATTGTTAAAATCTCTGTAACGTAAAATTCGTCCGCTTTCTTCAACAGAGATATTATTCTTTTTAGCGAAAAATTTAACTTTTCTATTAAAAGAATAAAATTTAATGCCTAAATTTAATGAAAGTTTCCCGCAAAATTCCTTATCCTCCAGCGCAGCTTTGCCTCTTATCATATGGTTTATATGAATAGCACTCAATTGGATGCCGTATTTTTTCTTATATTTTTTTAAAAAGTGCAGAAGGAAAACGGAATCCGGTCCGCCGCTTAGAGCGACAAGAATTTTATCGCCTTTATCAATAAGTTTTTTCTCTGCTATAAACTTTATAGCCTTTTGTTCAATTTTTTTCATTAACGCCGGATAGTTTTAAGCCGATAATTTAAACTTGAGCAGAATTATCTTCAGCTTTTAGTTCCATAATCCTTTCTACATATTTACCAAGGACATCAAATTCCAAATTTACAGAATCACCGGGTTTTTTGGTATTAAAAATTGTTTCTTCCCAGGTGTGCGGTATAATTCCCACCGAAAAAGTATTATCATTAAGCCGGGCTACCGTCATACTTACGCCGTCAATTGCAACCGATCCTACAAATATTAAATATTTTTTAAATTGGAGGGGGATTTCAATTGTTAAAAAGTGGCTGCCTGATAATTCTTTTATATCAGTTACTTTGCCTGTGGTGTCGACATGCCCCAGCACAAAATGTCCGCCCAATCTTGCTTCGGCTTTCAACGGCCTTTCCAGATTAACTTTATCACCTTTTTCCAGATTACCAAGGTCTGTTTTTGTAAGAGTTTCTTCAATCACATCAACCGTAAATTGATCGGTTGATTTTTTTACAACAGTTAAACACACGCCGTTTACGCTTATACTGCTTCCGATTTCCAGATCGTCCATAACTTTTTTTGCAGTAAAAGTAAGCTGATAAGCTTCTCCTTTTGGCTGCTTGCTAATTAAATTTCCGGTTTCTTCAACAAGACCAGTAAACATTTAGTCTACCTCTTTTCTATTTATTGTATTTTAAATTGATTTTAGGATTACAAAAATAGTCAAACTTATTTATTAAAAATTGGTGCGCTAAAATAAATGCACATAATTTATTTGACAAGTTCTACCAATATATCATCACCGATGGTTTCTACGGCTTTTACTTTTACTTTTACGGCTTTTCTAATATCATAAATTCCGAGATCTCCGATTGCGGAAACTCCTTTACCAAGAATTTTTGGAGTTATAAAGAGAAGGATATCATCATATAGATTATTTTTCACAAAAGAAGTAAAAATTTTATTTCCTCCTTCAACTAGGACAGAAGTAATGCTTAGCTTCCCAAGTTCTTTTAAAATACTTTTAAGATCGAGATTGCCGTATTCATCCTCTTTAACATGGATTATATTGATTCCGGAAGAATTTAGTTTTTTAATTTTATTTTTTTTCGATATGCTTTTTTCCGAAGTTACAACTATTAAATTTTTATCGCTGTTGTTTCTAAACAGCTTCTGGCTGCTCTTTAATCTTAATTTTGTATCTAGTATAATTCTTTGAGGATTTCTTCCTTCAACCAGTCTAACTGTAAGCGAAGGATCATCCTTTGCAACAGTCCCTGCACCGATCAAAACCGCGTCATATTTTGATCTAAGCGAATGTACGTGTCGTCTTGAATCCACCGATGAGACCCACTTGGAGTAACCATTCTGGTCGGCGATTTTTCCATCAATAGTTTGTGCAGCTTTTAAGGTTACATATGGAATTTTTTTTGAAATATATTTGAAGAAAAATTTATTTAACTTTTCACATTCCTTTTCCAGTATGCCTACTTTAACATCAATTCCGGCCTTTTTTAATTTTTTTACACCTTTTCCGCAAACGAGAGGATTCATATCTAGAGTGCCGATTACAACTCTCTTTATTTTCTTCTCAATAATACTATCAACGCATGGAGGGGTTTTACCGTAATGGCTGCATGGTTCAAGGTTTACATATAAGGTAGAGCCTTCAAGATTTTCCGGCGAGGAATTTATTGCATTAATTTCCGCATGGTTTTGGCCAATCTTCTCATGGAATCCGGCACCGATAATCCGCTCATTCTTTACTATAACACAGCCGACAAGAGGATTTGGGCTTACATTCCCCATACCCTTTTTTGCAATTTCAATTGCAAGTTGTATGTATGATTCGTCTGACAATCGATGATTATTATTTTATACTTAATATTTCAAATTCCAATAATCCTGCAGGTGCTTTCACTTTTATTTTCTCATTTAATTTAGCCCCCATAAGCCCCTGGCCTACCGGTGAAGTTATAGATATTTTTCCGGCTTGAAAATCTGCTTCTTCCGGTGAAACAAGTGTATAAACAAATGTCTTTGAATTTTTCAAGTTTTTAATTGTAACAGTAGATAATATATGAATCTCGCCTTCCTTAAACTGCGACGGATCGATAACCCTTGCACGGGAAAGCATGCTTTCCAATTTACTAATTCGTAATTCAAATAAGCCTTGCTCTTCTTTTGCAGCATCATACTCGGCATTTTCGGAAAGATCACCGTAAGCACGAGCCTCCGCAATTTTTGCGGCAATTTCTTTTCTCCCGCCGGTTTTCATTTCCTTGAGCTCTTTCTCAAGCTCAACAAGCCTTTCTTTAGTTAAATAAACAAAATTTGATTCAGACATATTTATCAACTCTAGTTTTGTTAATAGAGATTTAAAAAAAATTGCCACCGCATTTCAGCAGTGGCATATTAAAATTAAAAAAATAAACCTACTATGTCAAGAAAATAAAAATAAGAATCATTTCAATTTTAAAAAAATAATATTACAGAGTAATAATAATTTAATTATCTTTTAAGCTGATTCTAAAGGATATTCCCCGTATTTTAAATTTTTGTTAGAATAGAGGATAAAATCGAAACAAGAATAATTGAAAGAATTATTACAGCGGTTAAAGAAATAACTTCCAGTTTCTTTTTAAATTTTTTTGATTCAATTAATTTGCTTTTTTCCGCTCTGGATCGATAATCGCCTTGTTTTATTTCCCAGTAGTTAGGCTTCGGTAACTCGTAATTGTTTTTGATCATTTCAGCATCATTATTAAGTGTGAGTAATTTTAAATTTTTAACCGGCTGGTTAAACTCATAGCTGTATTTTACATACCACCAGTTGTTAGGTAAATTTATAACAGCAATCTGTTTACTATTTCCTGTTATTTCAGAAAACTCATTTTCATCTGTTATAGGAATAGCATTCAACATTTTAATACCTCGGTTTATTAAAATCTAAATATTTTAAAAGTTATATTAGATTTTTAAGAATATATTAAAGGTAGAATATGGCTTAATATTTTCTTCAAAAAACTAGAGATGCAGTTAACTAATATAATTTATATCGTAAAACTAACATTACAAATATAAGATTTTATACAATTTCTTCTATACCAAAAGTAATCAAAAATGTTTTACATATTATCGAAAATTTATTTTTAAACTTTAGATGCCGTTATGAATTATTAAATTTTTATAAATATTTTAACATTAAATAATCTTAAAAATTTACATATTATGAGAAAAACACTAATAACCGGAGCAACCGGACTAATAGGTTCTGCTGTATGCAATGAATTAATAACGAGAGGTGATGAATTAACAATTTTGACAAGAAATCCCGAGAAAGCGAAAATAATATTACCTCAAGCAGATTTTTATGCTAAATGGGATTATTACGATATAGATTCTTTACGCAGTCATATAGAAGGGAAAAACGTAATTATCAATTTAGCCGGTGCTAATATTGCCGCTAAAAGGTGGACACATAAATATAAAAAGGAAATTTTAGAAAGCAGGTTATTAACAACTCAAAGCTTAGTAAAGGCAATTCAAATTTCATCGAATAAACCTGAGTGTTTTATTTGCTCATCCGCGGCAGGTTATTACGGAAATGCCGGCAATAATATTTTAGATGAAACTTCCGAACCCGGGAACGATTTTTTATCGGATGTATGTTTACAATGGGAAAAAGCTTCACAAGAAGTGGATAATTCCGGTGTTAGGCGTATAAACATTAGAACCGGTATAGTTCTAAGTACAAAAGCCGGTGCATTAAAACAAATGCTTTTACCTTTCAAATTATTTATCGGCGGACCATTGGGAAACGGCTCTCAATGGTTCCCATGGATTCATATTGACGATATAATAAGTACATATTTATACGCTATGGAAAATAAATCAATTAACGGACCTTTGAATGCTGCCTCACCGGGTATCGTTACCATGAAAGAGTTTGCAAAACACATGGGAAATGTTTTAAAAAGACCTTCGGTTTTTTCTATTCCTAAAATATTACTGCGCACAGTTGTGGGACAAGCGGCTGATTCCATTTTAGCCGGTCAAAGAATAATACCAAAAAAATTATTGGATAACGGATATAAATTTAAATTTGAAAATATTGAGGAAGCATTGATAGATTTATTAAAGGAAAGATGAGATATTCAACTTTTATACGTCAATTCGAATCATCTAAAAACGAGTCATGTAATTCTTTATCTTGATTTTAAACTTAATCTTGAACTTGAACTTATCTTCAATAAAAGAAGGGCTGCCTAAACATAAATTATTTACTATTAAGACAGCCCTGTAAAATATTTTTATATTCCTATAATAACATTAATACCTATAATAATCCGGTTTGAACGGTCCCTCAACTTTAACACCGATATAATCTGCCTGCTTTTGAGTTAAAGTTTCCAGTTCAACGCCGAGTTTAGCCAGATGAAGCTGGGCTACTTTTTCATCCAAGTGCTTCGGCAATACGTATACTTTATTCTCATATTTGCCGGGGTTCGTCCAAAGTTCAATTTGAGCCAGAGTTTGGTTAGTAAATGAATTAGACATAACAAATGAAGGATGACCTGTAGCGCAGCCGAGGTTAACCAATCGGCCTTCGGCAAGAACAATTAAATCTTTACCGTCAATTGTATATTTATCAACTTGAGGTTTAATAGTATCTTTTGTACTGCCGTAATTTTCATTCAGCCATGCCATATCAATTTCATTATCGAAATGACCTATATTACAAACAATAGTATTATGTTTCATTTTTTTGAAATGCTCTCCGGTGACAATGTCAGTATTCCCGGTAGCAGTTACAACTATATCAGCTTCATTAAGAGCATGCTCAAGTGTTTTAACCTGGAAACCACTCATTGCAGCCTGAAGCGCACAAATAGGATCAACTTCGGTTACAATCACTCTTACTCCCGCACGCGATAAGGATTCGGCAGAACCTTTACCAACATCTCCATAGCCGCAAACAACAGCAACTTTACCGGCAAGCATTAAGTCGGTTGCTCTTCTTATTGCATCTACAAGGGATTCCCGGCAGCCGTATTTATTATCAAATTTAGACTTCGTTACCGAATCATTTACATTAAATGCAGGAATTGGTAATGTTCCTTTATTCATTCTATCATATAATCTATGAACCCCGGTAGTTGTTTCTTCGGAAATTCCTTTTATACCTGAAACCAATTCGGGATATTTATCCAAGATTGTGCTTGTAAGATCACCGCCGTCGTCAAGTATCATTGTTAACGGTTTTTTATCATCGCCGAAAAATAAAGTTTGATCGATACACCATTCATATTCTTCAATAGTTTCACCTTTCCATGCAAATACAGGAATACCGGCAGCGGCAATTGCAGCGGCAGCATGATCTTGAGTTGAAAAGATGTTGCATGAAGACCATCTTACATCTGCACCGAGTTCTATAAGTGTTTCAATTAAAACTGCCGTTTGAATTGTCATATGAAGACAACCGGCAATCCTTGCGCCTTTCAAAGGTTTTTGTTTTCCATATTCTTCCCGAAGTGCCATTAACCCCGGCATTTCCGCTTCGGCTAATTTAATCTCTTTTCTGCCCCATTCGGCAAGTGAAATATCTTTTACTCTATAATCTACTTTTTGCTTCTCTTTTTTATCCACTACTTGACTCATTTTTCTTCCTTTTACTATTTAATAAAATT
>CAZHBJ010000023.1:3703-20913 GCA_964530445.1 uncultured Ignavibacteriaceae bacterium | reverse complement strand
TTGAATACTTTAACAAGGTCTAACTGCTCCCATGAAAATTCCTTTTCACTCCTTCCGAAGTGTCCGTAAGCAGCAGTCTTTTGATATATCGGGCGCCGTAATTTTAACCTCTCAATTATTCCTCTGGGTGTTAAGTCAACTTCTTTAGAAATCATTTTTGAAATTTCCTTATCCGGAATAACGCCGGTTCCGTTTGTATTAACGAATACGGAAACTGGCTTTGCAACACCGATTGCATAAGCCACTTGAACCAGGCATTCTTTTGCAAGTTTGGCTCCGACAATATTTTTAGCTATATGCCTTGCAGCGTAGGTAGCGCTTCTATCTACCTTTGATGGATCTTTACCTGAAAAAGCTCCGCCTCCGTGCGGTGCCCAGCCGCCGTAAGTATCAACAATAATTTTCCTGCCGGTTAAGCCGCTGTCGCCGTGAGGTCCGCCTATTTCAAATCTGCCTGTCGGGTTAACAAAGTATTTGGTTTTTTTATCAATATATTTTTGGGGTATCACCTTTTTAATTACATTCTCTATAACATCTTCTTTAATAGTCTTTTGTTTCGCATCAGCATCATGCTGAGTTGAAATAACTACCGCATCAACTCTAACAGGATCATTATTATCGTCATATTCAATTGTTACCTGAGATTTTGCATCCGGACGGAGATAAGACATAACCGCATTATTTTTCTTTCTAATATCGGCCAATTTTTTTACCAGTTTATGAGCGTACATAATAGGCATCGGCATTAATTCCGGTGTTTGATCACACGCATATCCGAACATTAATCCTTGATCGCCTGCACCGCCTTTATCAACACCCATAGCAATATCAGGCGATTGAGAATGAATAGCATTAAGAACCGAACATGATTCGGAATCGAACTTATAATCTGCGCTTGTGTAACCGATATTTTTTACGGTCTTTCTAACTATATCAGGTACTTCAATATAAGCTTCGGTGGTAATTTCTCCGCCGACCAAGACCAAACCGGTTGTTACAAAAGTTTCACACGCAACTCTTGCATTAATATCCTGTGAATAAATCGCATCTAAAATACCGTCGGAAATTGCATCGCAAACTTTATCGGGATGTCCTTCGGAAACGGATTCGGAAGTGAAAAGATATGACATATATAATTATTCCTATTTTTTAACTTAAAATAAATTAATAAAAATCTATTTCCGATGAATCACCGGAATTTAATCTCTTGAATATTCCGCGAACTATGGAATTGTTGCCGATTATAGAGTTTTCGAGCAATGATTTTGAGACCTGAGCATTGGACCCGACAATTGAATTCTTAATTATAGATTCTTCAATTTTACACCCGCTGTCAATCGTAGCATACGGTCCGACAATGGAGTTTGATACATCCGCATCATCAGCAATGAAAACCGGCTCGTTAACAACTACATTATCGAATTTCCGGCTGCTGCTTTTAACATCGAGCAGATACTGGTTAGTAGAAAGTAAAGTCTCCGGCTTTCCGCAATCGTACCATCCTTCAACAGGGAAAGTAGAAATCTTTTCGCCGTCTTGAATCATCATTTGTAATGCATCTGTTAATTGCAGCTCGCCTTTTGTTCTTAAATCTTTTTCAACAAGACTATTTAAACTTTTAATCAAAGCTTTCGAGTTCGCTATGTAATAAAGCCCGACCAACGCAAGATTTGAAACAGGTGTTTGGGGTTTTTCCACCAGCTTTTTAATATAACCGTTATTAATAACAGCTACGCCGAATCTTCTCGGATCTTCAACTTCTTTTACTCCAAGAGAATTTTTTTTGTTTTTAAAAACATTTTTTAAATTAACATCAAAAATAGTATCGCCGAGAATTATAAAAATTTCTTCGTCGTCAAAAGTCGGTATAGCAGTATAAATTGCATGCCCTAATCCTTCCATTTCTTTCTGCTCCACAAATTCAGCATCAATATCAGAGTAGGTATCCTGGACAAAGCTTTTAATCATATCCCCTAGATGACCGATTACAAAAGTAGCTTTATGTACATCCTCGTCAAGAAGTTTATCGAGGATATGACCAAGAATCGGTTTCCCGCCGACATTTAACAAGACTTTTGGCGTTGAAAAGGTATGTGGTTTTAATCTGCTGCCCAAACCGGCAACGGGTATAATTGCTCTCATAATAATCTAGTATTTAATTTTTAATTTATAAAATTACCTAATACCAAAAAGAATAACAAATTATAAAGAAGCGTTCAAAGATAGAATTTTGATAATAATTCCGGTCCGTTCCATTAATAAAATAATAGGCATAAACAATTTGTTTATCATTTATTTTTTATAGTTTTGTAATCGATAAAATAATGGAGAAACGAAATGAGTATCAATCTAAAAAAATTCTTTCCGATTTGCTTTTTAATAATATTGTTCCTTTCGGCCTTTACATTGGCTCAATCCAAGGATGTTGAATTATTAAAGAGAATAAATAACTTAGATGATACTCATCAGAAAATCGATTCCTTAAAATCATTTTTAACAGAATTTCCTGAAAGCCGGTACCGTACTACGGTTAAATATGAACTATTTACAGAATATTTGGAATTAGGTAAAACAGATTCAGCATTAAAATATGCAGATCTTCTTATCAAACAAATTCCGCCGATAGCTAGGTTTAACGCATACAATGATATTGCATATAATCTCGGATTAAAAAAAGTAGGGCTGGATACAGCCGAAGCATACGCAAACCGAGCAGTTGAAACTGCTCGCGCAGGAAAAATGAGAATCCTAGGTTCATTCCTGGATACCAAAGCCCTGGTAATGTACGATTTAGGCAATGCCGATTCCGCATTAACATTGGAAGAAGAAGCAATAGTAACCCATAAAAACGATCCGTTATATTTGAACAGTCTTGCAATTTACCAGCATGCGACGGGTAAAAATTCACAAGCTATTTATACGGCAGCCGAAGCAATATTTCTCGGGAATACGGATGAACCTTTAACGAATTTTAATAAGTGGATAAAAATCGAAAAACCTGATGAAAAGGGTCAACAAAAATTAAAAGAAGAAATAGGAAAGAAAATTATTAGTAAGTATTTATCAGAAAATAAAAATGAGGATAAGATAAAAAACCGTTCAAATGCAGCTGCTTTCCTAGCTAATATCGGCACTAACTTGCCGGAAGCAAATCAATGGGCTAAAGATGCATTAAAAACTAAAAATTTAACTCTTGAAGATAAGATCCTTTATACTAGAAATTATGCACTGGTTTTAAATGCAGAAGGGAAATCCGATAAGGCATTAAAAGAACTTGAATCGGTAAAGTATTTAACCGATCCGTGGGATTCTAATTTCTGGTTTACGCTCGGACAGATTTATGAAAAGAAGAATGAATATAAAAAAGCTTCCGACGCTTATATTACCGGTTCAATAGAAATTAAATCCCCGAAAATAATTAATGCTTTAAAAAATTTAGAAAAGGAAAAAGGATTAACCGGAAATGATATAAACAAAAGGATTAAACAGAAACAAGCGGAACTTGCCGATTTTAAACCCGGACATTTTAAAGAGAATAAAAATTATAAGGGTAAAACAATCCTTGCTGAGCTTTTTACCGGTGCTGAATGCCCGCCATGTGCAGGAGCTGATTACGCGTTTGATGCTTTATCGGAGTATTACCCGCGCAATATATTCACAATACTAGAATATCATGTTCATATACCGGCGCCGGATCCGATGACAAATCCGGATTCTTTTAAACGTTATCTTTATTACGGCGGTAACTTTGGAACTCCTACCGTTATTATTGAAGGAAAAGAAAAGATCACCGGTGGAGGACCAAAATTCTTGGCTGCAAACCGTTTCCACGTATATAAATTTGCAGCCGAAAAATATTTAGATGAAAAACCTTCAATTCAAATTTCCGGCTGGGTTAAAAATAAACTTGAGAAAGTTGAAGTTAATTTAAAAATTAAAAGTAAAAAGAAGTCGGATAAGAATGCATCGCTGCATGTTGCTCTGGTTGAGAAATCATTAAACTACCCCGGCGGAAACGGGATTACTAAAAATATTTTTGTAGTTAGACATTTATTCAACGGTGCGGAGGGAATGCCGTTAAAATTAGTCAACGGAAGTGAAATTGTTTCCGATACTCTTGACTTAACCAAAATTGAAAACGGATTAACAAAATACTTGGATAACCCTACAAGCTACCCATCATGGAGGAGATCGGTTACATTTACGGGCTGGAAAGAAAAAACCGACAAATTAAATAAGAATAATCTTGCTGTTGTAGCGTGGGTACAAAATAACAGCACAAAAAAAGTTCTTCAATCATATTATATTGACGTTCCCGGAGAGGAATCAAAATAAATCAGGATAAGCTTATAAAGAGAAAGATGAAAAATTGTTTTAAGAATATCTTTGTTTATATCATATGGATAATCTTTTGTCTTGTTCTAAACATCAAAATAAACGGGCAAAATATTTCTTCAAAAGATATCGTGAATGTTAAAGTTATATCGAATAAAACTTTAAACAAAAATGATACTATAAATGTTGATGTAGTTTTAAATATTAAGGACAACTGGCATATAAATGCAAATAAACCTTTGGATGATTATTTGACCCCGACTGTTCTTACGATTAAAGACACTTCAAATATTCATATTGCCGGGGTGGAGTATCCCGTCCCTATATTAGCTAAGTTAAATTTTTCTCAAACTCAGCTTGCTTTATATGAAGACGAAGCTGCAATAAAGCTAAAGATAATAATCAAAAAGAATTTTAAGAAATCAGAATTAAAATTAAACGGAACGGTGCAATACCAGCCTTGCAATGATCAAACCTGCTTATTCCCGGTATCGAAACAGTTCAGCTTTGAACTGCACCTTAAGAATAAATAACTGTTTAAAAATCGGATTATGTTTGGCAGACGAAATTTTACTTAGTTATAATCTTTTGATATAACTTCTTCAAGTACCTCGTCAAATGTTTTTGTATTATCGAAAAAGAATAATATTTTTTGTAAAACCTTATCCACAATTGAATCCGGGCAGGATGCACCGCTTGTTAAAATAATATCAACCGGATTTGTTTTAGGCAGAAAATTATTGGTAGTTATTTCTTTTTGGGACCTCAAATCGAAATGATTTATAATATCGCCGGAAATAATTTTTTCAGCCGAGGAGATAAAATATGTCTTTAATTTTTCTTCACAAAGCTCAACAATATGACTTGTGTTGCTGCTGTTATATCCGCCGACTACAATTGCAAGGTCGGCACTCTTCTTTAATAATCCATATGTAGCTTCCTGGTTGTCATAAGTAGCATAGCACAAAGTATCTCTTGTGTCTGCAAAATGATTTTTTAGATCATCCTTGCCGTATTTTTCAATCATTGTATTTTTTAAATAATCGGCTATAGCCTGAGTTTCGGTAGCCAGCATAGTGGTTTGATTAACCACTCCTATCTTCGATAAATCTTTTTTTGCATCAAAATCCAGGGAATATTTATTTTCAAAGTAAGAATAAAACTCACTTTCTTTTTTTTCACCTTTAATAACCGATGCTAAAAATCTGGTTTCCTCCATATTCCTAACGATGACCGACGCTGCATTTTTTATGCTATGAGAAAAGGTTGCTCTTGTTTCTTCATGAGTGTGTTTACCGTGAATAATTACCGTGTAATTATCTTCGCCTAACTGATAAGAACGGTTCCATACTTTTTCAACAAACGGACATGTTGTATCGTATTTAAAAGTTTCTATCCCTATTTCTTTTAGTTTTTTTTGAATATCTATTGTGGTACCGAATGCCGGAATAATAACAATATCTTTTGAATTTAATTCACCCCAATCAAAAAGCATATTCCCTACGGTATCCATTAAAAAGATGACACCTCTGCTTTTTAGCTCCTCATTTACATCCGGGTTGTGTATCATTTCACTAAGAAGAAAAATTCTTCTGCCGGGATTTTCATCGATTATTCTATAAGAGATTTCAATTGCATTTTCCACTCCGTAACAAAAGCCGAAATGACGGGCGATATAAAATCTTACCGGACCGAAATCCAGGAGAGTCGGTGAAAAGTCTTTTTTCCTCGGATCGTTAAATTTTCTGGAATCTTTTATTTTAGTTATAAATGAACTTCTATAAATATTCGGGATATCGAATTTTTTCATTTTAATTTCTTATTATCACTTACAATTGTTGATTTTAATATTTAAAAATTGAAATCTCTAAAGGATAATATAACGATTTTTTCAAAAGTTTTAGTCTAAAAAATTTAATAATGATTTCAACCAAATTTATTTTCTATTTTGATTTCATTGCCCGGGCAATAAAATCCATTTAGATTTTCACAGCATGGTTTGCTATATTTAAAATCCAAAAATTGAAGAAGATGCAATGGAACTTGTAGAAAGATTAAATAAAATTAAAGAGAAATTCGACAGGATAAATCAGCAGCTTGCTGATCCCTCATATCTAAACGACAGAGAAAGGATAGTTGCCCTAAGCCGTGAACGAAGCGAGCTGGAAGAAATAATTCATGCATATGACGGATATTCATCTGTTTTAAAAGAGATAGAAGGCAACAAAGAAATAATTGAGACAAGCAAAGACAAAGACTTAACCGAATTAGCAAGTTCGGAATTATCCGATCTTGAATCTAAAAAGGAACAGCTTGAAGAAAACATTAAATTTTTACTTCTTCCTAAAGATCCAAACGACAACAAAGATATAATTATGGAAGTTAGGGCGGGAACCGGCGGTGAAGAAGCCGCTCTTTTTGCCGGAGATTTATTAAGAATGTATACCAGGTATGCAGAAAGAAAAAATTGGCGGGTTGAATTAATTGATATAAATGATACGGGATTAGGAGGAATTAAAGAAGCCGTATTTTCCATAGGAGGCAGCGGAGTTTACGGTGAATTAAAATTTGAAAGCGGCGTGCATAGAGTACAAAGGGTTCCTGCAACAGAAGCGAACGGAAGGGTACATACTTCTGCAGCATCAGTTGCCGTACTGCCGGAAGCCGAAGATGTTCAGATTGATATCAATCCCAATGATCTTCGCATCGATATTTTCAGATCGGGCGGCGCAGGCGGACAAAATGTAAACAAAGTTGAAACTGCAGTTAGAATAACACATTTACCTACCGGGCTTGTTGTTCAATGCCAGGATGAAAGATCCCAACTTAAAAACAGGCAAAAAGCAATGAAGGTTTTGAGAGCACGTCTTTACGATGCAAAACTAAAAGAACAAAATGCGGAAATTTCGGCACAGCGAAAGTCCATGGTTAGAAGCGGCGATAGAAGCGATAAAATTCGTACTTACAATTATCCTCAAAACAGGGTAACAGATCACCGGATAGGCCTTACTTTGTATAACCTTTCAAATATTATGGAGGGAGATTTATTCGAATTAATCGAACAAATTAAAATTGCAGATAGAACTGAAAAATTACAAGCCAGTGCGGATATTCAATAAATAAAAAATTTAAAAGCAGAAAAATTTTATTAATTATTGGAGATGATTAATTGGTTTTAATTGTAATTAAACTTATATCATCTTCAAATTTCTCGCCGGTAAAAGATATAAATTCCTGTTTTATCTTAGTCAAGGGATCTGTTTGAATACTAATTTCCTCAATCACTTCATTTAACCTGGATTTACCGAATTGAACACCTTCGTTATCTCGTGATTCAATTATTCCGTCTGTTAACATAAAAATAAAATCGCCTGGTTGTAATGTTAAACTTATATCCTGATACTTACCGTCATAAGCATAACCGAGCAGCAATCCGGTTGAACTGATTTTTTCGCACAAACTATTAGCGCTGCTTTTATAAATAATTGGGAGATCACCGGCTCCGGCATATTTTAAAACTTTAGTCTGTTTATTTATTATTACAATTGAAAGTGTTGTAAAAACTTCGGAAACTTTTGCATCCTGGTAAACTGATTTATTGACCTGCTGCAATATCTCGCTGGGAGAAAATTCTTTTGCATTCTGAAGTACAACACGGATGGCGCTTCTTACGTAACCGGCATATGCAAAAGCAAAATACCATGCGCCCCATTTTTTCCCCATTACATCTCCCAAAATCACCGCCAGGTTATTATCATCAAGCTGAAAATAATCTATAAAGTCGCCCCCAGGAATTCCGTGGAATGGCTGGTGCCAGAGCTTTATTTCAAAACCTTCAAAGTCCGGACTTGTATCGGGAACAACTTTTACTCTTAAAGAATCAGCTGCTTGATGCAGTTCTGTAACAACTTTTTGTCTTTCTTTGCCCAAACTTTTTATAATTGCGGAAACTTTAGCAACCACAACTCTAGGGCCGGCAGTTTTAAGGACATAATCCGTAATGCCTAAATCATAGCCGTCCAATATATCATCTTCCCCTCCTTTGGAAGTAAGAAAAATAAAAGGAATCGTTTTCAATAAATTATCGGCTAACAGCATTTTCCTAAAATGGAAGCCGTCAATTACAGGCATCATGATATCGGAAATAATAATATCGGGTATAGATAATTTTGCTTGTTTTATTCCCTGTTCGGCGCTGTCTGCAATATCGCATTCAAATCCCGCCTTTTTTAAATTGTATTGAAATAATTTTGCCAGGGAAAGATCGTCGTCAACAAGTAAAATTTTTGTGGCCTGTTGTTTAAAATTTTGTTCTAAGTTCTTTTTCGTTCCGTATATCTTATATATTTCAGATCTTTTAATCAGGGCTTTAACTTTAAGCAGAAGGTCGTCAATTTCGAACGGCTTAGTAATTATATCATCGCCGCCTACTTCCAGAGCTTTCGATTTATCTTCCATACTGTTCTTAGCTGTCACAAAAACGAACGGTAAAACCCTATAGTTTTCATTTTCCCTTACTTTTTTACAAAATGTAAATCCATCCATTTCTTCCATTGTAACATCACACAAAACCAGATCAATATCGCCTTTCTTAAGTTCTTCAAAAGCTTGTGTCGAACCTTCAGCTTCAATTACACTATAATCGTTTCTTTTAAGATGATGGCTGATAAGTTTTCTAACCGTAATATCGTCATCAACAATTAAAACAGATTTCTTTTCATCACTACTCATAAACTACAGTAAAATTTTTCTTTATTTTAAATTGGAAACTAAAAAAATTATTTCGGAGGGACAAATTCCGTATAATATTCGAAAGGTGAAAAATAGACATTTTAAAATTATTCTAAGATTACGATTTTAGCATTGAACAATTAGTTACTAAAACTTTTAATTGCCTCTTCTTTAGTTTTATAAGCTTCAAATACTCTATACATTCTGGTTAATTCAAACATAGAATGCACTGCAGGCTGAAAGCCAACCAATCTAAGGTCGCCGCCTATATTGGAAATCTTTTTTAGAGTTACAACAAGCGCCCCTAAAAAGGTAGAGTCAATAAATTCGCAGTCGGAAAGATCAACAATAATTTTTCTAGAGCCCATTTCAACATCCTGGGCCAGAGTTTGTTTAAATTCTTCAGCTTCTTTAAGTGTTGCCCTGGTAAGGTTTACCACTTCAATAACTATATCTTCATGTGTTTCTCTTAAAAAGTCCATATTGCAAACCTAATTTTAATTATTAAATAAAATATTAATCAAATGACTTATTTTCAATTTTATATTTATCCATAAGCCTGTAAATAGTTGCTCTGCCAAGCTGAAGCTTTTTTGCGGCTTCCACTATATTTCCGTTAGTAACTTTCAGGGCATGCCTTATGGATTCTTCTTTTAATTTTTCAAATGGAATAATGTTATCATCACTGAAAAGAGCAACATTATAATCGGTAGTCATTGATGGTTCCGAAGCTCTTATATGAGGCGGCATATCATCAACATCAATCGTATCCTTTTCGGAAATTATTATACATCTCTCAATTGTATTTTCCATCTCCCTTATATTTCCCGGCCAATTGTAATCATAAATTAATTTATAAGCTTTTTTTGAAAAGCCTTTAATATTCTTACCAAGCTTTTTGTTAAAGTTCTCCAAAAAGTGCTGTGCTAAAACCAAAATATCACCTTTACGGAGTCTTAACGGCGGAATAAAAATGGGGAATGAATTCAATCTATAAAATAAATCTTCCCTAAATTCTTTATTCTCAACAGCCTGCTTCAAATCCCTGTTCGTAGCAGATATAATTCTAACATCCGTTTTGATTAATTCAGTTCCTCCAACTCTTTCAAATTCCTTTTCCTGGATTACACGTAGTAGCTTTGCCTGCAGCAGCATTTCAAGTTCACCGACTTCATCAAGGAAAAGAGTGCCGCCGTTTGCCAGTTCGAATTTACCGAGCTTCCTTTGATGTGCCCCGGTAAATGAACCCTTTTCATGACCAAAAAGCTCACTTTCAAGCAGCTCTCTTGGAATAGATGCACAATTAACAACAATAAAAGGTTTATCTTTTCTTTTACCGTTATAATGAACTGCCCTTGCTATAAGCTCTTTGCCTGTTCCGCTTTCGCCGTAAATTAGAACAGTTATGTCGTTATTCAAAACTTTTGTTACCAGACTAAATACATCCTGCATTTTACCGTCGGCAGAAATTATATTATCAAAGCTGTAGTTCTGTTTAACATTTTCTTTTAAGTTTTCAAGCTCTTTTGTAAGGTCGTAATTTTTAATTGCATTTTTTATAGCGGGCTCGAGCTTTGGAATATCAATAGGCTTCGGAAAATAATCATATGCACCGAATTTTAACGAGTCGACGGCAACCTCAACACTGCCTTGCGCAGAAAGTATTATTACAGGCAGATTATTGTCAATTTGTTTAACTCTCTTCAATATTTCCAATCCGTCCATACCCGGCAGCATAATATCAAGCAGTATTATATCGGGTTTAGCACTCATTCTTCGCAAAAGGTCTTCTCCGTTAGCGAATACTTCGACATCATATTTCCACTTATCCTTTACCCAATAGGTAAGCAATTTTGAAATCGCTTGTTCATCGTCGACTATAAAAACCAATTTATTCACTAATCATCCTCACTTTAATTAGATTCTAAAATTAACGCGGTAATTTTAGGATAACAGTAGTTCCTTTGTTAACTCCACTCTGTATGGAAATAAATCCTTTGTGCAAATCTACAATTTGTTTAGCAAAAACCAAGCCTAAACCGGTACCGGGTATTTCGGTTCCCGGGCGGCTGACTTTATAAAATTTCTGAAATATATACGGTAAATCTTTCTCAGGTATACCAATTCCGGTATCAGTAATGGAAATTTCGAATTCTTTATACAAACTTTGGGCAATTACCGTTATACGTCCCTTTATATTCGTGAATTTTATAGAATTGTTGAGTATTCCGTTTATTACCTTAGCAATTTTTTCTTTATCTGCCTTTAATATAATATTTTCCTGCGGAAGTTCCTTTGTTAAAACAATATTTTTTTCTTCCAATAATTTTTGATTTGATTCCAAAATTTCATTTATAAGTACAATTATATCGAATTCTGTTTTGTTTATTTCAATTTCCCCAGTTTCTATCCTGGAAATATCCAGTACATCATTAATAAGCTTTGCAAGTCTTTTTCCCTCATTTAGAATGATATCATTGAATTCTAGTTTCATTTCGGCCGGCATTTTAGGATCGGAAGCTATTGTTTCCGAAAAACCGATTATTGAGGCCAACGGGGTTCTTAATTCATGAGAAATATTGGAAATGAATTCACTTTTCATCCGGTTTAATTCGGATAAAATAGATTTTTGTCTTTGAGACCTTTGTCTTTCAAGAGAAATTATCCTTTCGGATTCTTTAAGTTTTAAATTAAGTTCGTGTATTTTATATTCCAACAACTTTATCTCGGAAGTATTTCTGCCTACGCCTACTATTCCGTATATTTCTTTGCCTTTTCTAAATGACCGCCCGCTAATTTCATAAGTCACTTCATTACCGAATTTGCTTATTAAAGTTGTCTCGACTACCTGCAGCCTATTGGTGTCAATTATTTTTTTCATATATTCGGCAAACCCGGATTTATCTCTCATGGAAACTAGTTCCATTAAATGCTGACCAATCAGCTCATTTGCATCAAAATCCAGTGACGCTGCACCAAAGTCATTAACCTTAATAAAACAGCCTTTTTTATCGAGTATGAAAATTAAATCTTCAGACGCTTCTAAAAACAAATCGAAAAACTTGTTAATGTTATCTTTTAGAAATTCATTCCTGACGGCTTTTGTTTTTCTACTTACGTTTTTCTTCAATGAGCTTGAAGAATTTATACCCTTTAATTGATCACTTAATACATTAATTGCCGGAAGAATTGATTTAAGCATGGAATTACTAAAATTGCTTTTAATATCTGTAAAAAGGAATAAAAAATATTCTTCGTTTTTATTTTTATCTGAAAATATATTTTTTGAAAAAAGAGAATTCCAAAGGAATTTTTTCGATAGATCTTTATAAGCCTTTAATTTTTCCAAATCTTCAGGAGCAGTTTTTTCCCGGCTGTTTGATTTTAAAAATGCAGTAATAAATTTATCGTAGACTGTGTCCGGCTGTCCAAAGGAAGCTACAATTTCATTATTTGTTGAATTGACTTTTAGTATGCATCCAGATGAGCTTTTACTCATTTTGCCGATGATTTCAAGAGTAGTTTTTAAAATCTCAATCATTTAAAATATACAGGATAAAGTAAGAATATATAATTTTAGTTTTTATTTTAGGCATTGAAAACTGCTGTTTCACTTAAAATTAAGTATTTTCAAAATGAAACATCTAAATATAATAAGAATATGAATTATAAAAATAATATTTCGGCAAAAAGGCAATCTTTATCCCGTTAAAAAATAACTGCCGGAATTAAATAAATTTAATTCATTATATATTATTATTTAAGAAATATTATTATCTTTTCAACAGCAAATTCTGTTTATAACTTCAATACCAAATTCAAAAACCGTAAATCCTTATTAATGGAGCCGATAAAAAAAGCCGCAAACCTGACTTTAGTTGTAAATATTTTTCTTTTTATAATTAAAGCAATAGCCGGATTACTTTCCAATTCGATCGCCGTTATTTCGGATGCGATTAATTCATTAACCGATATAATCGCCTCCTTTGCAATAATGTACAGTGTAAAAGTTTCTTTTAAAAAACCGGATGAAGACCATCAAGTCGGACATCATGGCGCTCAACCTATTGCGGTTTTTCTAATTGCATTATTTACAGCAATAGTTGGGATCAATTTAATTGAAGTTTCCGTAAAAAGGATTATATCTCCTACTCCAATACATATCTCTACCATCGTTTATGTTATACTAATTGTTACCGTGGTTACAAAATTAATCTTGACGAAGTATCAATCTTCAATTGGCAAATCTTATAAAAGTCCCGCTTTAAAAGCCGGTGCGGTAGACAGTTTAAATGACGTGCTTGCGTCATCATTGTCTATTATAGGAATTCTCGGTGTACAATTGGGATTTCGTTATCTTGACGGTATAGCCGGAATCTTGATTGCATTATTCGTATTTAGGTCCGGATATCAAATAGCAAAAGAAAACGTGAACTATCTTATGGGAAAAGCCGCAGATAGAGAATTAATTTTGGAAATTGCTAATGCTGCTTTAAAAGTAGAGGGAGTTTTAGGTTTAAATGAATTGAAATCTCATTATGTTGGAAATAAATTTCATATTGAAATTCATATTGACGTAGATAAGGATACTTCTACGGAAAAATCCCATGATATAGGGAAAGAAGTTCAAGCATCAATACTTAGGCTGCCGGAAATAAATAAAGTATATGTCCATATAGATCCTGTTTAAATTCTTTTTTTAATCTTTCGCTTTAATTTTTAATATTTTCTTTCTGAAGAGATTCGTAATACCGTTTAATTAGTTCTTCATAATCCCTGGTATAGCCTTCTTGAACAGCCTTATTCAGTTCATCCTTAATTTTATTTTTCCCTTTATCGGAAGTAAGATTTAAATCAGCCGGAGATTCTCTTACCACATCTTTGCCTGCTTCAGCTTCCCTTTCGTTTTCATAATCACGTTGGTTTATTGATTTTTGCGCATCCAGTAATCTTGAAAGAATATGCTTTTGCTGCTGTACGGTTTGATTATCCAACTGATCCGAATGCATATTTTTAACAACTTCTTCCATTTTTTTTGCAATATCATTTAGATCGGCAGGAATAGTTTTTGATTGGCCGGAGTTCATAGCTTCCTTATTTAATTGCCGCAGAGATTTCCGAATCAAATCCTGCTGCTGCGCTAATCTTTGTATTTCTGCCTGCTGCTGCAGCGTAAGCTTTCCTCTCATAGCTTGCTGAAGCATTTGAGTAAGATTATTCAGGCTCATCTGTCGTCCGGCCATTTGCTGCAACTGCTGCATAAGAGACATTCCGCCTCCCTGCCCGCTTCCTTTCATCATTTGATCCATTGAACTTTTCATTAATTCTGCAGCCTGGTTTAAAGATTCCATCGCTCTTCCCTGATTTTGAGATGCATTACTTCCATTCCGTTTCTCAAGACCCTGCATCGAATTACTCATTTCTTTTTTGGCGTCGCCAAGCGCTTTTCCCATTTCCGGCGTTATAGCAAAAGTTTTTTGTGAAAGGGAAGACATCTGCTGCATAACTTTATCGAGGTTTCTTTCTATATCACTTTGCTGCTGTGCGTTTTGATTAAACTCGGAAGAACTCGGATTCATGTGCTGAGACTGCTTTTTCAGGCTCTCCTGCTGCTTCGAAAGTGAAATAAGATTATTAGTTATTTTCATCATATCGGTTAAAGTCTGCATCTGATTCATCTGCTGCATTTGTTTTTGCATTTGTTCAATCTGCTGCTTCAAATCGCTCATATTTTTTGAAATTTGAGATTGGTTTTGCTGTGCCATTTGCATTTGATTCTGCTGAATATTTTGCGAGGACTGTTTGGACAATTGCTGATTGTTTTGTTTTTGAAATTCTTTGCTCAGCTTATTCATCATATCTTTCGGCAAATCTTTAAGTTCATCCATTTTCTTAGAAAGTTCATCAAGCTGTTTTGAATAATTTTCCAAGTCTTTTGTTATATCATTTTGCTTCTCACTTAATTTATTTTTTTCATTAGAACTTGTAGAATTTGATTTCTTTGTTTGGTTTTCCAATTCTTTTTGCTGCTTTGTTATTTGACCGGTTCTTTTTAAAAGATCCTCAACCTTTTGTTCAACTTGAATTCTTTTTAAAAGATTCATAGTCCTTTCAATACTTTTCTTAAATTGTTCTTCATTGAATGTAAAATTCTGCATCTGCTCTTGCGTCATTTGTCTGTTCATGCTTTGAAGAACATTCTGCAGCTTTTCCATTGCTTTCAGCATTTCATTATTTGACATCTCATGGAAAAGCTTTTGAAGTTCCGTGTATTTTTGCAAGGTTTCCTTTGATATAAGATTATTTTGTCTCAAATTTTCCTGCATCTTTTCCATCTTCTTACTGATATTGCTCACCTTATCCTGCAGCTTTTTAAATTGATTTACCGTCTGCTCGATCTTTTGTTTCTCCTGCCAGGAGATTTCTTTTTTATTTTGTTTTAGCTCATTATTTAAATTGTCCAATTTCTGTTTTAAATCTTCCGCTTCTTTATACGTTTCCTGCAAATCTTTTTCGGACTGCGATTGAACATCATTTGCCTGGTTTAACAATTCATTTAATGTCGGAACACTAACGGTAAACGAAGAAGATTTTGTGGATTTAGGTCCGCTTACGTTATCATTATCGAAAATTTCAAAAAAGTAAGTTACAACATCCTGCTCGGTTAAGCCTAAATCCGAAAGGTTCCATAGATAATTTACGTCTTCGCTTGTTAATGACTTATCAAACGGTATTTCTATCGTCTTAAATTCTTTTTGCGGGGTCTCATATTTTGAAGAAGATAGTCTGTAATGTAAAAGTAATTTTGTAAATCCGTAATCATCGGAAATTTTCACTTCAAGCGGCAGCCTGTTATTTGCGGATAATGAAACATCCTTATTCGGTTCAATAATATCGATTGAAGGATAAGCATCGTACAAAGCTTTTATTGTATAATTGATAGGAGATAAATTTTGGTTATCATTTTCATCGGTTAAAATTATTCTGTAATTATTATCTTTTTTAATTTTGAATTTTCCAGCGGCATACTGTCCTTTTATTTGAAGATTTTGCTTGGTAGTGTCCCCGAATTCCAATTTTGCACTTTTTAGTATTTTAGTAGAAGAAATTTTAAGATCCACAACACTGCCTAAAAGTGCGGTTACATTTCCGTTATCTTTTTGTTCGGTTTGTGCTATTTTAGAATAAGAAGGTGAAGTGACTTTAATATCCAGTGTTTTAACAATCGGCCTGTCTATCACCTCAATAGAATAAATTCCGCTTTTTATATTTTCGGAAGCCGCATAATATTTAAATGAATTTCTAACTGCCGGAATTTCGTAATGAAAGTTGCCGAGAGAGTCTCCGTATAATTGCTGTAATTCAAAATTTGTTTGGTCGTTGTTTTTAACAGCTAAAAAAACTTCCTTGGGAATATTTCCATTTACTTTTACGGAAATTGTAAGGTTATCACCCTTTGTAATTTTTGAATTACCCGGCTCAACTTCGAAAGTAAACTTAGGCGGAGCTATAAATTCGCGGTTATAATTTATTAAACGATAAGTAGCTGCATGTAAGCCGGGAATAAAAGCAAGCATTATAATACAAAATGCCGAAATTCCTAAGAAATAAAGAAGCAGCTCTTTAGTTTTCTGAAAACTAACAATAGAACTAAAGTTTACATTCTTAGCTCTGTTATAAACATTATGAAACGCAGCTTCAATTAGATTGTTTGAATATTTACCTTCTCTCGAATCCGAAGATACAAGCTGCATTGCATTTAAAAGATCGTCCTTTATTGCCGGAAAATGTTTCCCGACTCTCCCGGCTGTTTTGTAATAATCTGTCCTTCTGAAAATATTAAAATATTTTAGCAGAGGTATTAAAACAAGAGCAAGAAAGAATAGAAAGAATAAACATCCGAAAATATAAATTAATATTGTTCTGAATTCAGCAGAAAAATGTTCCAGCATTTCGAGAAATGCAAAGCTCGTAAAAATAAGAATTCCGATTAATAACGACGCTTGAATCCCGAGAGAAATAAATAAAGCATATTCCTTTTTAACAAACCGTTCAAGCTTGTTTATAATTTCTTTATAATATCCTGATTCTGAACCCATAATTAAAATTGATTACTTAAAAAACTAACAGCAACCGGAGTAAAA
>CAZHBJ010000023.1:0-3603 GCA_964530445.1 uncultured Ignavibacteriaceae bacterium | reverse complement strand
CTGAACCCATAATTAAAATTGATTACTTAAAAAACTAACAGCAACCGGAGTAAAAGTTTTCGAAATGAATAAATTTCAATGATTCTAAAAAAATTTGTTCCCGTTTAATTATCTCAAAAATCTAATTTGATAAAGCCCAAATGACAAGGTCCGTGCCGAATTTTAATGCTTCCAGTCTTTTTGCAGGAGGATCGCCGTGAACATCTGGATCATCCCAGCCGTCGCTTGGATTTGATTCATAAGTATAATAAACAGCTAATCTGCCGTTAACAAAAATTCCGAATCCCTGCGGCGGTAAGCCGTTATGTTTATGAGTTTTCGGAACGCCGTACGGAAAGTCATAAAAATCATGATACATACCGAAATTAAACGGAAGCTCTACTAAACTTTTATCAGGGAAAACTTTTTTAATCTCCCGTCTAAATGATTTATCCAAGCCATAATCATCATCAACATACAAAAAGCCTCCGCTTTCGCAGTATTTCCTTAATCTTTTTGCCTGATCTTCGGTAAACAGTACGCTGCCGTGCCCGGTCATAAACAAAAAAGGATAAGAAAAAATTTCATCGGAATTTATATTAACCGAAGTAAATTCAGGCTTAACTTTTATGTTTGTATGATCTTTTACAAAATTTAAAAGATTAGGTTCCTCGGTTTGTCCGTTATACCAATCTCCGCCGCCTTCATACTGCAGCCTTGCAATTTGGAAGGCTCCTTCATTCTGGGCATTTATTGACGATACGCTTAATAATATAAAAGTGAATAGGGAAATAAAAATCTTCATAACAAATAATTTTTTGGCACTTAATATATCTACGGCTTAAACTAATTTCAATTTAAACTTAAATCAAAAGAATAAAAATTAAACTGTAATAATTATTCACTTTGTTTATATAACTAAATAAATCCATAAAAAAGGGCGAAACATATCGCCCTTCTACGCACAAAAAAAATTTGGATTCAATTCATTTCTAATTCTTTGTATGTAAACCACCAATCGTAGCCGTCCTTGGTTTTCATTCTCTGCTCAGCACCGGCCACATCTTTAGGAGGCGGAATGATTACTTTATTTCCAATCAATTCATTGTTCGGCCAGTTTTCCGGCATTGCAACTTTGTTTTTGTCTGAAACTTGAAGCGCTTTTAGTGCTCTCAAAACTTCATCAATTTGACGGCCGACTTCTTGAGGATAATAAATCATTAATCTAATAAGCCCTTCCGGATCGATTATAAATACAGCGCGTACGGTATTTGTACCTTTACCCGGGTGAATCATTCCTAGCTTTGTAGCAACTTTGCCCATATCGTCCGCAATAACCGGAAAAGGGATTTCAACTTTAAGAGTATCCTTTATCCAGTTGACCCATTTGATATGAGAGAAGACCTGATCGATAGAAAGACCGACTAATTCAGCACCTAATTTTTTGAATTCATCATTTCGTTTTGCAAAAGCAACAAATTCTGTTGTGCATACCGGTGTAAAATCTGCCGGGTGACTAAACAATACCAGCCATTTACCTGCAAAATGCTTCGGTATGTTGAACGTCCCCTTTGTCGTCTGAACTTCGAGGTCAGGCATTTTTTCGCCTAATAACGGAATGCCGACTCTATGCCCATCAGTATCCATAGTTCTACCCTTTCTTTAATTAAATTTACTATTCATTAAGTATGATCTGCATTCTAATATAAAATTATTTTTTTTATGATTAAATGCTAAATAATCGGTGTATTTTCAATTAATTTTTCAGTGAGCAGTATCATCTTTCCGGTTGAAGGGAAATAGAATTTTTTAATAAAATTTAAAATACCGGGATTTATTTCTATTTTAGTTTGAAAAAAAATAATAGGTGGACTTATGTCTAAAAAATACTGGCTATTTAAATCCGAACCGGGAGAATTTTCCATCAATGATTTAAAGAAAAGCAAAACAACTTATTGGGATGGTGTAAGAAATTACCAGGCAAGAAATTTTTTAAGAGATGAAATTAAAAAAGGCGACGGAGTACTTTTTTACCACAGTAATACTGATCCGACAGCAATTGTAGGAATTTGCGAAGTCGTTAAAGATGGTTACCCGGATCATACACAATTTGATCCAAAGGACAAACATTTTTTCCCGGGAAGCAAAAAGGATAATCCTACATGGTTTATGGTTGATATAAAGTATGTTAAAGAATTTAAAAACCATATTCCATTGCAGGACATAAAGAAAAATCCCAAACTTAAAGACATGAGGCTTATTCAAAAGGGAAACCGTTTATCGGTTATGCCTGTAAATAAAGACGAATGGGATGAAATATTAAAAATGGGTTCTTAATATTTAGGATAATTATTTAATAACTAAAGTTACGCAACGAACTCTATTGAAACCTTTCAGGGTTCGAAAATCCTTTGGAAACTATTTCCTATAACTTAAAAAATATCAAGCGGCCGGTTTCTTGTTGTTTTCTCCTTTGATTAAACCGGCAAGTACAATTCCGCCTAAAAGCCAGGTTATTAAAAAATCAAGCGCAACGCCAAAGCTGTAACCAGCCGGGAATAAAAGCCAATTCCACTCAACCATGGGTCCAATTAAAGCTGCAAATACAGCAAGTAATAAAATAAAAGTTAATCTAATGAGAAATCTTTTTTCTTTTAATCTTGATGTATACAATAAAAATGCAGCAACCAAAGCATTTAAAAATATAATTATGAATCCCCAAACAAACTGTAATGGATTTGCCATATTCATGCCGGAAGGATTGTAAACCATAAAAGATATAATCGGACCGGCTGCGTATTTTTCAGCGATTTTATTTATGGCTTCGGTAGTAGCCTTGGTCGGAACTCCCGGATATCGGTATATTCCGGGTTTTTTAATTGATGATTTCATTTGAACAGCTAAAGAATCACCGTTCGGCAGATTCTTAAAAATATCTTTATGCCAGGGCAGAAACGCCCACGAAATGAACATCCATACATAAACAACTATTGCAGCAAAAATTGCAGGTGTAACAACTTTCTTCATAATTCCTCCTGTATAGACTTTTGTGCTTTATAAAATTCCAAATTCAAGATATAATCATCAGAAAAAATTATTGTAAAAGAGACGGCTCTCCGTTTTCATCATCATCTGATTTGTCCAGCAGCGATTGAGGTAACGCTTTTGTAGCTTTTGCACCAAGTTTTTTAATTCTTTCTACTCTTGAAACCAGGTTTCCGCTCCCTTCATGAAGTTTCTTCATTGCATTAACATAACTTTCTTTTGATGAATCAATTTTATTTCCGACCGCAATAAGGTCTTCAACAAAGCCTACGAACTTATCATATAACGCTCCGCTTTGTCTTGCAATTTCAATTGCATTTTTATTTTGATTTTCCTGCCGCCAGATGCTTGCTATTGTTCTTAAAGTTGCTAAAAGAGTTGAAGGACTAACAATTACAATATTTTTCTCAAAAGCATCATTAAATAAACCGATATCGTTTTGAACAGCTAAACTGAAAGCCGGTTCTATGGGTAAAAACATTAAAACAAAATCAAGGGTTTGAATCTGATATAAATTTTGATAACTCTTCGAACTAAGCCCTTTCAAATGATTTCTTATTGATAAAATATGCTCTCGTA
>CAZHBJ010000022.1:24043-33570 GCA_964530445.1 uncultured Ignavibacteriaceae bacterium | reverse complement strand
TTGGATATATTTCAGGATTGAAAATTACAAAGTAGAAGTGCCATACTATTATTGCCAGGGTTGCAAGCCAGGCTTCATAGTAATGAATTGTTCTGGCAATCTGCCATCCCAACAGTGTGAACAAATCAATAAAAGTATTATTAAACCACATTATTGTGCCGGTTACGGTCATAATAATTGTACCCCAAACTAGCGCCCAGTATTCAGCTTTTTCAACATAACTAAAACGTTCTAATTTAGGCTTTATTTTTGAGATTCCTAAATTAAACTTAGCAACGCCAATTGCATCCGAAAAATCTTTTCTCCGCGGTAATAAGTCTTTTAGTAATTGCTTTCCTCTTTCAGTAAATAAGATATAATATATATGATATAAACTGGTAAATACTAAAATTACGGCAGCGATTCTATGAAGAATACTTCTATACTCAAATGCATTTTCGCTTAGATCCCTAATGTGCGATACCCACCAGGAGTTAGGAAATTGCAGCATAAAACCGGTAATTACAAGAGTTATAAAACTAATCGCCAGTAGTATATGCTGAACCCTTTCATTTACATTCATCCTTAAATAAAGAGAATGACTATGCTTTTCGGAAGCAATCATACCCATTTGTTTAAGTTTTTTAATTTTCGCCTTTCTCAAGAAATCCAAAACATTATGCAGCAGCATCATACCGATAATGGAGACAATCATAATTATGTACATCAAGGCTATCCAATAAAGTATCGGCTCTTCTTTTTTATTGGCTGAAGACGCATGGATATTTCCAACTGCAAATTTTTCATTTGCACCCGGATGACATTTACCGCATGTCTTTGAAAGATTTCCTTTATATACACTGGACCTTGGATCTGATGGAGGTAAAATTAAATGGGCTCTATGGCAACTAGCGCAATTTGCTACTGTTGTTGCACCGCCCTGTAATGCAAGTCCGTGATAACTATCTTGAAATGTTTGCCATCTGTTTGGATTTAAGCCGTATTTTTTGGACAAGGTTACAGAGGCGTGACACTTTGAACAAACTTGCTGAGATAGATTTGCATAAGAGGTTGGAGCTTTGGGATTACTTGGTTTTAATATATTGTGTTCACCATGGCAATCAGTACAAACCGGGGCATCGCTGCTTCCTTTTTTTAATGCAGCAATTCCGTGAATACTCTGTTTATATTCTTCAGCAATTTTCCCATGACATTGACCGCACGTATTCGGAACATTAAATCTATTAACAGTTGAGGTCGGATCACTCGGACCTTTTACCAAATGAGCTGTATGGCAATTAACGCAATTTGCAGCTTTTCCGTTTCCTGCATTTAAAGCTTTACCATGAACGCTGTGCTCGTAAGAACTTATAAATCCGGCAGAAGGAGAAGTTCTTGCCCGGATTTCAGGGTTATCCAAATGACACGATAAACAAAGTTTTTCTTGTGCAATTTTTAATTTAGCCGAATCCTTTACCGCAGTTGCAGACACTATAGGATTTTTATGGCAGGTAATACAATTAGGCGCACCTTTTATGCCTTCCCTAACTCCATTAGCATGAGCTGAAGACAAATATTCTTTCTTCTTTTCCTGGTGGCAGCTTCCGCATGCATCAACAATATTTGTCTTATAAAATTTTGAACCCGGTACTTTCGGAGAAATTATATCATGTGTACCATGACAGCCTTTACAGTTGACATCTTTCGGACCATCAATACCGTTAGCGTTTAGCATTTGAGGATGAAACGGATGTAAAACCGCTGCATCTTTATGACATGATTTACAATTTATCGGCTGTATATTTTTTTTATGAGGTATATTATTTATATCAAAACCGGTATGGCAAGCAATACACTGAAGTTTTCCATGTGCTGAATGCTTAAATACTTTCGCATCAACATATAATGAAATCGTCTTATTATTTTTTTCCATAGTCAGCGTATTATCGCTGTGACACATTAAGCAGTCATCATTGGTTTGAGCACTAAGATTAAACGAAGTTATCAATAAAAGTAACGTGGTCATTAAGATAACCAATACATCATTTTTTTTATGAGGTAGTACTAAAGGAGTATTTTTATTTTCTTTTCTTACCATTTGCCAATTGAAAGTTAACATGACTGCCCACCTGCAATTTCACTTTTTACTGTAAAAACTATTTTCATGAATTAATAAACTTTCTTCTTAAATTTTTATTCACTGTTTTTAATGTTTGATTTTTTAGACTTCTAAACCTAAAAATAACTAAATCGTTTTGGATTACACATAAATATACTTAAATATTCAGTTCTATATCTTGAATGAGATTTTAAAAAAGATATAATCATTATACAAAGACAGGCAGATTTGTTTTTAGGATTCTGGATAAACATGAAATATTTTCTAAAATATATTTATCTACAGAGTATTGTAATCATCAAATAGTAAATGCAAAACCAAACATTGCTACTATAATAAAGACAAAAAGCAAATACATAATTACATTTTTCATTTTACTTTCCTTATACGGTATTATCTTTAATTAAAATTAAATTTCAAATTTTATTATTGCCTATTAAAATCAAAGAATATGCCGTAAAAATTTCCTAAAAAAAAACGAATAAATCATTATTATGCATAGAAATAGTCACATCTGAGAATATAAAATAAATCGCATTCTCATTTATGGGAGAAAATAAATCAGATTGTTGATTATAGCAACATTTGTTAAGATTTTGTAAAAATCGATCTGTTTTGAGTACTTTTTGTTATTTTTTTACGAATCATAAATGAGATTTTAATTTCAAATAACAATTACTAGTTCCGCGCGAATAGATAATAATTAAGATATATTATAGATTAAATTCTTTTAATTCCTTTTGGGAATTATTACTCGATAGATTAAACCAAATCTTTATTTTTTCGGAATCTTCATCTGGGTGAATAATATTAATAAACTCATTTTTTGAAGGTATATATTTATAATCTTTTTCCCAGTCATAAATATTTTCTTTAATCTGTTTAATCGCATCAATAATAAAGTACAATTCTCCGTTTGTCATAGTAGGATGAAGAGACAACCTAACCCAACCAGGCTTTTCCGATAAATCGCCATGATTAATTTTTTCAGTTATATGTTTGGATTGGTTCGGGGTTACATGAAGTAAATAATGACCGTATGTACCGGCACAAGAACATCCTCCTCTTACTTGAATTCCAAAATGATCATTTAGCAGCTTAACTATCAGGTTATAATGTATTTTTTCAATATAAAAAGAAATTACGCCGAGACGTTCTGTAACATTTTCTGCCAGAATATGCAAACCGGATATTTTCTGTAATTCATTAAATGCAATTTTAACTAATTCCGTCTCTCTTTCTTCAATATTAGAGATACCCATTTCTTCTTTCAATTTAATACAAAGTGCGGCTTTAATAGTCTGTAAAAAAGCGGGAGTTCCTCCGTCCTCGCGCAGTTCAATGTTTGAAATGAATTTATGCTGACCCCATGGGTTTGTCCAATCCACAGTGCCGCCGCCCGGATTATCAGGGACTTTGTTTTTATACAATTTCTTATCAAAAATCATTACGCCGGGTGTACCGGGACCGCCTAAAAATTTATGCGGTGAAAAAAATATTGCATCTAACTTTTCCAACGGATCGTCCGGATGCATGTTTATTCCGGAGTAAGGGGCTGAGCATGCAAAATCCACAAAGCACAATCCACCGTTTTCATGCATTATTTTTGCCATTTTATGATATGGAGTTTTTATTCCCGTTACATTTGAACAAGCAGTAAAAGATCCGATTTTTAATTTTCTATTTTTATATTTCTTTAATTTTTCATTTAGATTATTTAGATCCACCAAGCCGTTTTTATTCGGGGAAATACTCACAACATCTGCAATTGTTTCTAGCCATGAGGTCTGATTGGAATGATGTTCCATATGAGTAATAAAAATTACAGGTGTTAAATCTTTCGGAAGTTTAAGATAATCTTTTAATTGTTCGGGGATTTTTAATCCTAATATCCTTTGGAATTTATTAATTAGCGCCGTCATTCCCGAACCTGCTGTTATGATAACATCATCTTTTCCCGCATTAACATGATTCTTTATTATATGGTGAGCATAATGATACGAAAGAGTCATTGAAGTTCCTGTTTCGTTGGATTCGGAATGCGTATTACCGACAAGGGGTGCAAAAATTTCCAGCATTTTATTTTCTATTGAAGCATAAAGCCTTCCGCTTGCTATCCAGTCCGCATAAACAATCTTTTTTTCTCCGTAAGGGGAGGCAAAGGTTTGATCGATTCCTATTGTATTTCTTCTAAACGGTTCAAAATATTCTTCCAGCCTGGCCATAATGTTAACCTAATTTGAGTAATAATAAAATACTGTTAAATTTAATAAAATATTTTCACAATTTAAGCCGATATTTTTCAAAGCAAATTTTCAATTACTTTAATAAAATCATTTGAATAAATATTCTTCCGGTTAGTTTTAATTTTTTTAACCGATATATTCCATATTGAATTATTATTATTTGCTCGTTTTATTAACAATTTTAATCTAAGTTTTAAATTGCTTCTTTTTTCTATATCTTTGTTTCAAAATTTTCAAAAAACTCTACCGGGATTATGGGTTATATTATCGGAATGGACGGAGGGGGAACAAAAACTCACTGTATAATTACAAATGCCGATGGAGAAAAACAATTCGAATGCAGCGGAAATGCTTCTAACTTTTTAGTTGCGGGAACCGATAAAGCTTCCGGAAATATTTTAGCTTTGATAGAACAGTGTAAAAATCATTTAAATATTAATTATAATGATATCGAAGCAGTATTAATCGGAACAACCGGCGCCGGAAGAATAAACGATGCAAAAAAATTAGAAAATGATTTTAAAAATTATGCTGATAAAAAAGGGGTTAGCCTTAATAAATTTTTTGTTGAAAGCGACGCCCGTATTGCACTAGAAGGAGCATTTTCAGGAAAACCGGGAAGTATCCTAATTTCAGGTACAGGTTCTATAATGTTTGGGAAGGATGGTAAGGGGAATATCCACAGAGTCGGCGGGTTCGGTAGATTTTTAGGAGATGAAGGAAGCGGATACGCTATCGGTAAAAAAGGATTAGCTGCAGTTTCAAAAGAATTTGACGGAAGAGGGGGAAAAACCTTACTTTCCAAACTGGCTGCCGAAAGGTTTAAAATTAAAACTCCGGAAATTCTAATTGCAGAGGTTTACAAAAACAATTTAGATATTGCTTCCGTAGCACCGCTGGTAATTGAAGCCGCAGGAATGAACGATAAGGAAGCTTTAAAAATAATTGACGAAGAAACAAACGAACTGCTGCTGCATATCGAATCGATGATAAAAAAGATCAATCAACCTGAATTAAAATTGGTATTTATCGGCGGAATAATTACTAATGAAAATATTTACTCAAAAACATTACGAAATAAAATTGAGAATGTGTTGGAAAATGTCAATATAAAAGAGCCGGATTTTCCGCCTGAAATGGGCGCTGTTTTAATGGCACAAGATATACTTAAGGCTTCAAGTATTAGAACTTAATCAACTATATTATTTAAAATTATTCCGAACAATATATTAACTGCAATATTTAAATTAACAACTCGTTTTTCTTAAGAATTAAATAAATAAATTTGGAAAGAATTGTCTTAAACCCGGAGAGTAATAATTATGGCAATAAGTAAGCCGGAAAGCCGAAATCCTTGGTCTTGGGTTCCGACTCTTTATTTTTTAGAGGGCGTCCCATATGTTATAGTAAATCTTGTTTCGGTAGCTTTCTATAAAAAGATGGGCATCTCAAATACCGATATTGCGCTATATACAAGCCTGCTTTACCTGCCCTGGGTTGTTAAGCCTTTATGGAGCCCTTCTGTCGACATGATAAAAACTAAGCGCTTCTGGATTCTTATAATGCAATTCGTTATCGGTCTTGGCTTTATAGGATTAACAATTTTCGCCACATCTTCCGATTTCTTTTTTATTACGTTACTATTCTTTTGTATGATTGCTTTCAGTTCCGCAACGCACGATATAGCCGCAGACGGTTTTTATATGATAGGCTTAAATGAGAAACAGCAAGCGTTTTTTGTCGGGATAAGAAGTACATTTTATCGAATTGCAATGTGGACAGGACAGGGATTACTGTTATTTATTGCCGGCTACTTTGAAGTGACAACCGGCAGTATTCCTTTATCCTGGCAGTATACTTTTATTTTGATTACTATTTTATACCTTGGAATACTTGTCTATCATAATTTCATTCTCCCCTACCCTAAAACAGACAAGCCTGCAAAAAGTGAAAAAGGACAACTTTCGGAATTTATAAAAATATTTAAGTTATTTTTTAAGAAAGATAATATAGGCTTAACAATAACCTTCCTTCTTATTTACAGATTCGGCGAAGCTCAGCTTGTAAAGCTTGCACAGCCGTTTTTTTTAGACCCCCGAAGTGCAGGCGGACTTGGTCTTTCACTTGAAGAAATCGGTCTTGCATATGGAACTGTAGGAGTAATCTCTTTGCTGGTAGGAGGCGTTTTTGGCGGCATAGTAGTATCTAGAGACGGACTGAAAAAATGGATATGGTGGATGTTTGCCGCAATAAATATTCCCCATATTGTTTACATATTTCTTGCATTTGTTCAACCCGGAAATATTTATCTAATTACGTTATGCATTGCTGGTGAACAATTCGGTTACGGATTTGGTTTTACCGCTTATATGCTGTATATGATTTACGTTTCCCAGGGAGAATTTAAAACTTCCCACTTTGCAATATGCACTGGTTTTATGGCTTTAAGTATGATGCTGCCCGGTGCTGTCAGCGGAATTATACAGACATTCTTAGGTTATAAATTATTCTTTGTTTGGGTTTTAATCACTATGATACCGGGTTATTTTATAGTTAAAGCGTTACCATTTGACCCTGAATTCGGGAAAAAAACTGAGGAGTAAAAAATGAATAAGTATAATAAACTTTCAATAATATCATTTTCAATTTTATTTTTATTGCTTTTTCAAAGTTCTGTTTTATCAAAAGGTTTTAAAAGCGGAAATGATAAAAACAATAAAGAATTTAATAAGGTAGATAAAGTAATTGAATCCGCTATTGCCGATTCAGCTTTCCCCGGTGCGGTTATTCTGATTCAAAAAAACGGAAAAGTTCTATATAAAAAAGCATATGGCTATTATACCTATGATCATTCTTCCGGCCATATTAAATTAAACACGATGTATGACCTGGCATCTCTAACAAAAGTAATTGCTACCACAACCGCTACCATGATATGTTATGACAGAGGTTTATTTAAACTTGATGATAAAGTTTCAAAATATTTTCCGCAATTCGGAGTAAATGGGAAAGAAAATGTTACTATAAGAAATCTGCTTGTACACGACAGCGGCTTGCGGCCAGATCTCCCATCTTACAGAGCTTTTGATTCCGTAAAGAACAAAGAGCAGGGTGTAATGAATGAAATTTTTAATGATTCATTAGTCTACCCTACCGGTACGCAAATGGTTTATTCCGATTTAAATTTTATTTTGATGGGAAAAATAATAGAAAAAGTTACAGGAATGCCGTTAGATAAATTCTGCGAAAAAAATATTTTCAAACCTCTTGGAATGAAAAATACTATGTTTAATCCCCCTGATTCTCTTGTTTATAGAATTGCCCCAACTGAGAATGATAATTATTGGAGACATAGACAAATAAGAGGCACTGTTCATGACGAAACTTCTCAATTATTAGGCGGAGTTGCCGGCCATGCAGGATTGTTTTCTACTGCCGGTGATATTGCAAAATTACTTCAAATGCTTTTACAAAAGGGTGTGTATCACGGTAAAAGATATATAAAGGCTTCAACAGTTGAGATGTTCGTTAAAAGACAATCTGATCTTAGTTCAAGAGCTTTAGGCTGGGATACAAAATCAAAGCCGCCTGCATATTCTACTGCAGGGCATTTATTCAGCGATATTTCTTACGGACATACGGGTTTTACCGGTACTTCGGCATGGACCGATCCTACAAGGAATCTTTTTGTAGTTTTCTTAACTAACAGAGTTTATCCAACAAGAAAAAATGAAAAGATACGTAAAGTACGGCCGGAAGTTCATGATGCGGTAATTCAATCAATTGAGAAATGATATTCTAACTTTTTTAATATTAAAAGTTAATTAATTATTGACAATGACTTTCACTGAATATTTCAGTTGAAAACCATATTTTTATATTTGATAAAAATTTTAATAAAATGCCTCTTAAAAGATCAAATAATAAGATGATAGCAGGAGTTTGCGGCGGCATTGCAGAGTGGCTGGGGTGGGACCCTACAATCGTTCGTGTTGGTTATGTAATATTATCCGTTTTAAGTGCCGCATTTCCGGGAATTCTTATTTATATAATTCTTTGGATTGTAATGCCCAAAGCCGATTCCTACGCATAATAATTATAAATCGGGATTATTCATATACTCATAATCAATTTTCCGAGTTATTTCGATAATAAAAAATTATTAAATGATACTCAGGCAGCATTATTTTTATAGTGTTGAATATATAGAGAGGTTAGGTTTTGAGTTAGTAATACCGCTCTTCATTGATTTATTTCAACCTTACCTTTTTTATTAAAATTTATTTGGGCAGCTGTAATTCCGTTGTTCTTTTTCACACATTCAATTATAACGAGAAGATAAGCTAATAATTTTTTAATTTTATATTATAAAATTTGAATTACTTGGAGATATATTTGGATAATCTATTTGCTGCACGTTCCACAATGGCAATCTCATTGGCTTTCCACATAATATTTGCATGCATTGGAATGACTATGCCGTTTTTAATGGTGATTTCCAATTGGTTATGGATAAAACGAAAGGATGAAACTTATCTTCAATTAACAAAAGCCTGGTCTAAAGGTGTTGCAATATTTTTTGCAATCGGGGCTGTTTCCGGTACAGTACTTTCATTTGAACTAGGTTTATTATGGCCGGGTTTTATGAAATATGCAGGCGCAATTATAGGAATGCCGTTCAGCTGGGAAGGTACGGCATTTTTTGTAGAAGCTATTTGTATCGGTTTATTTTTATACGGCTGGAATAGATTAAATCCTTATGTTCATTGGATATCTGGATTACTTGTAGGAATTTCAGGCGTACTTTCCGGAATATTTGTTGTATGCGCTAATGCATGGATGAATGCACCCGCAGGGTTCGATTGGGTAAACGGTAAAGCGATAAATATTAATCCTGTTGCTGCGATGTTTAATCCTGCCTGGTTTAGTCAATCATCTCATATGATAATTGCGGCTTTTGTAGCTACATCATTTGGTGTAGCCGGAATTCATGCAATTTTACTTTTAAGAAAAAAGAATAATCCTCTTCATAAAAAAGCTTTAATTATTGCGTTAAGCTTTGGAAGTGTTTTTGCAATATTGCAGCCTCTCAGCGGCGATCATAGTGCTAAGGATGTTGCAAAACGTCAACCGATTAAGCTAGCGGCTATGGAAGGTCATTTTAAAACGGAAAAAGGAGCCGG
>CAZHBJ010000022.1:0-23943 GCA_964530445.1 uncultured Ignavibacteriaceae bacterium | reverse complement strand
AACCGATTAAGCTAGCGGCTATGGAAGGTCATTTTAAAACGGAAAAAGGAGCCGGACTTACAATCGGCGGAATTCCTGATGTAAAAACTGAAACGACTAATTTAGGGATAAAAATTCCGAAGTTATTAAGCTTTTTAGCTTACGGAAATTTTAATGCCGTAGTAAAAGGACTTGATGAATATCCTAAAAGCGACTGGCCTCCGATTTTACCCGTCCATTTCGGATTTCAAATAATGGTTGGGATAGGATTTTTACTTGCTTTTGTAGGCGCCTTATTCTGGCTTTTATATATTAAATGGAAAGATAAACTTACATCGAACTGGTTTCTTAAATTGGCCGGAATTTGTACGCCTCTTGGTTTTATTGCTGTTGAAGCCGGCTGGATTGTTACCGAAGTAGGCAGACAGCCATGGATTATTTATAACATAATGAAAACTTCGGGTGCGGTAACGCCGGTTCCCTATCAAGTAGTTCACTTAATTCTTTTTGTGATTGTCTATTTTCTTTTATCAATCATGGCTGTTTGGTTAATGAGCAGGCAGATAAAAGTTTTAGATAAGTTTAATTATTCAAAAAGTTCTTAATTTTTAGTTAAATATTTTTAATATGTTTTTTTAGATAAAAATATCAACTTGACGGAATTTACATGCTTTACGTAGTTATTTTTTTCTTCCTTGTTTCAATCTACATTTACTGCCTTCTTGGCGGGGCAGATTTCGGCGCAGGTATTATTGAATTAAGCGAGAAAAGACAATATAAAAATAGAACAAGAAATTTAGTTTCCGAAGCAATGGCGCCCATCTGGGAAGCTAATCATATGTGGCTGATAATTGCCGTTGTTGTTTTGTTTAATGCATTCCCGATTGTTTATACTCAATTGCTCGTTTCACTTTCTATCCCTTTAATATTTATGTTAATCGGAATTATACTGCGGGGTACGGCTTTTACATTTAGGCACTACGACGCAATTAAAGATTCTTCGCAGGAAATGTATTCAAAGGTTTTTGAATACTCCAGCTTAATTGTACCATTCTTCTTCGGCCTTGTAGTAGGAAGCATTATCTCCGGCAAAATTACAACCAATCCTTCCTCATTTTATGACGGATACATTTATCCCTGGTTAAATTTATTTTCAGTTTCTATCGGAATTTTTATTGCTTCTCTTTTTTCTTTTATCGCTTCGGTTTTCTTAACAAGCGAAATTTCCGATAAAAATATTTTGGAGAATTTTATTCTCAAGTCCAAAAGATCAATAATAGCTGCGGTAGCCAGCGGATTACTTGTATTTATTTCATCTTTAATTGAAAAGGTGCATTTTTTCGAAAACTTCTTCAGTAATTATTTAAGCATCGGATTCATGCTTATTGCTACAGGATGCATTCCCGTATTGTGGAAAACATTGGAGAAAGGATTAAAATGGCGCTCAAGATTTTTAGTAGGTGCTCAGCTCTTTTTTATACTCGGAGCTTTTTATGTCGTTTATTTCCCCGTCCTTGTTAGATTAAAAAACGGCAGTACAATGACCTTTTTTAATTCGGCAGCACCGCAGACCACACTTAGTTATTTAGGCTGGGCTTTAATTGTGGGTTCGTTAATAATTTTTCCCGCCTTGTTTTATTTATTAAAAATATTTAAAACGGAGAAAAAAGGAACTACTTAAAAGTTATATACGGCAATAAGTATTATTTATCTTACTTCTTTTATCAATTCTATCTTTTTTGCAAACTCTTTACTAAAGTCCTCAATCATTTTCGATACATCATTATTATTTGTCGCACGTCTGTATGTATCGGCCAGCTTGGTAAAGATCTGATAAAAATGTACGTTCATATCATCAATCAGCATATCTTTCGACCAAAGATCGATTCCCATAGTTACTTTTTCTTCCGTATCCCAAAGAGAAATTAACATTGAGCTGCATTGCTTTTTACCTTCAAAGCCGGCATCGTTAGCTTCCCATTCGATTTTTTTCGGTAAATTTTTATCATCCAATTGAATGGTAAATTTAATTTCAGAAGTTTTTGACATTTTTATCTTCCTGTTTATAAACTGAAATTTTGTTATGCTAAAATAATAAATTATTCAAATTGTTTTAGGACTTGCTCGGCCGATTTGTGTAACATTAGTCAATTAAAATTCTTTTGCTTACTTGTTTTCTGTTTTTCGTTCACATTGTAATTAGAATTACTTATATTATGCTGAGCTTTGTATTTTGATATAACTGATATTATTTTTATTTATCATCTGAATTCAGAAGTAATTAGTGTGAAATAATTATTTACAGTTTAGAAAAAGAAAATAAATGAATAAATTTTGCAAACATGTATTCTATTATTTTATTGTAATCTTTTTTATAGTACTGACTTCCGTTTCTACCGCACAAAGTAGGTTCGGCGCAGGAATAAATCTTGGCGGCGGAACTATTAGCGGAAATTTACCTTCGCAGGGAGCATTTACTTCTTCATTTTTTATTGAGGCAAACCCGGGATTTAAGGGGAATATACTTATGCGGTTAAGCTTCATTTATGATACCGACATAAATATCTTATTGCCTAAAACAAGCGGAAGGTATTTTCCATTTGTAAAGGGATTTTCTCTTAAAGGCGTTACTTCCCAAATGCTTTCAAACAATATTTATATTGAGGAGGCACTTGGTCCGCTAATTTTAAATGACCATACATTTGATAATGTAAATGAGTGGGATTTAGGTGTTGGATTTTCTCTGGTTACCGGTTTTGACTTAACTGATTATGAAAACAAAGGATTTAAAGTAGGTGTCGGCGCGGAATACGGTTTAACTTTTACAAATACGAATATAAGGAACTTTTCCTTGTATTTTAATCTGGAATATACTTTATAATAAATTTATCAGTACGCATAAATAAAAAGCCGCCTTTTTAAGACGGCTTTTTAAATTTTAACGTTTATTTATTGCTGCTTGCTGCAGTAGTATCTTCCTTAACAATTTTCCCATCCTTCAACTCGTCACTTAGCCTGGTAGCTTTGTACATATCTTTTATAGCTTCCAACATTCCTGCAGAATGAACAGCTACGCATCTGTTTTCGGATGTTGTAAATATAAAATTACCCGGTAGACTCTGAATATTTCCATCGAAAGCAAGACCGACTATCTGCGCTTTTTCATTTATAACCGGACTGCCTGAATTTCCTCCGATTATATCGTTTGTGGAAACAAAATCCATCGGGGTTTCCAAACTGAAATCCGAAGGCGGATTCTGCCATCTTTTAGGAAGATTCCACGGGTATTTTTTCCCGAATGAATAATAACGGTCGTATAAACCGTAAAATGTAGTAAACGGAGGTGCAATAGTTCCGTTATAAGGGAAGCCTTTAACAACACCATCGGAAATTCTTAATGTAAAGGTTGCATCAGGTGGAATCGAAGTTCCGTATACATCAAACAAAGCTTTACCGAGTTCCTGGGAATATGTTTGTTCCTGTGATGTAATTACTCTGATTTTATTTTGAAGCTGGCTTTTCTTGCCTTTTGTTTGAACTAGGAAATATATAAAAGGATCATTGGAATTTAATATTGCATCCGGTCCCTGTTTAATTAATGCTCTGAGCTTATCAAGATTATTTAATACAGTATTATTTAACATATAATTAACTGCATCTTCACCTGTATTGTTTCCGGTAATTTTTTCAACTAAGCTTTTATCATTAAGATATTTATAAAACCTGCTCACCTCATCTTTTAATAATTCTTTATTCAAATTCGAATTAAGATTATCCGGTATTAAATTATTAATTGTGGAATCAAGTTCCGCTCCTTTATAGGATAAGTCTCTTTGGCTTTCGGGTAATTTTAATTGATCCGCTAGATCAATTACGTCCTGTGCTTCCATAAAATATTGAGAGCTTAAGTAAGGATTAATTTGAAGTGCAAAATATTCACCGCTTATTCCACGTATTTGATCTTCGATGCCGGCAATTTCATTCCAGATGTCTCCATACTTGGAATTTAATTCCGGATTCGAATGAACTGCTTCCTGAAACTTCTTTTCGAAGTCTATCTTTTTCTGCATTAAGATAGGATCTCTTAATCCTTTCAACATGCCGGTATAAGCTTTTAAGGAATTCGATAAACCAAAAAGCCTGTTTTGCAATTCAGCTTTTCTTTCCGGATGATTAGCAATCTCGTTTGTGTAAATTTTAACTAATTCATGTAATAAGTTTAATGTGCGCGGATAACGAATATCCCTTAAATATTCCAGCTGAGAAACGGTCTTCAGACGGTCCGTATGGCCAGGATTTCCGACTACGAAAACAGGCTCTCCGGGTTCGGCACCGTTAGGGCTCCAATGAAAATAATTTTTTGTTTGCAGCGGTTTACCGTTTTCATAAACTCTAAAGAAATTGCAGTCAAGGTCGTAACGAGGATAAGTAAAATTATCATAATCTCCCCCGAAATAACCTAAAGAAGCTTCTGGAGAAAATACTAACCTTACATCCGTATATCTTTTATATCCGTAAAGGGAATATTTACCGCCGTTATATAAAGTAACAATTTGAATTCTCAAACCTGTTTCTTTTTTCTCCTGCTTTTCAAGTTCATCCATTTCTTTTTTACGATTTGCTACTTTTTCTTCCGGCGTTTTACCTTTATCAATAGCATCTTGAATTTGTTTGGTTACATCTTTAATTAAGACCAATTGATCAACATACAAACCAGGTACGGGTCTTTCATCGGCTAATGTTTTTGCATAAAAACCGTTGTCAAAAAGATCTTCTCCGGGCTTTGTAACTTTTGAAACTGATTCTCTTCCGCAATGGTGATTTGTCATAACCAATCCGTCTGCCGAAACAAATGAGGCAGAGCAATAATTGGCAAAACGCAGTGCAGACATGCGGACTTTATTTAACCACTTTTCAGTCGGTCTAAAATTATATTCTTTCTGAAAATAATTTAAAGGCGGATAATCGAAGGTCCACATTTTTCCGGTATCAAATTTACCTGCCTTCACAGTATCCAAATTCAGCCAGGTATTGTTTCCCAGCTTATCGGTAGAATTTTGCTGTACTTTTGAAGTTGATGCACATCCGGCTATTACAATTAGGGAAATTATGGTGACTAATTTAATACCGGCTCTTTCAATGATGTGTTTCATTGTTGATCCTGTTTATTGTTGTACATATTAAACATAACTATCTAACAAAATTATTCGCTGCTTTTTAATTATATAAATATTAAAGGGAGAAATTATTTTATTAAGATTTCTTGTGAAAAGTTTGATGACTAAGCTTATGGAACTATTAATAATTGGTTTCAATTTTAGAAGCCGGATTCAAAAAAGATATATTAATTTACAAAATTTATAATTCAAAGATAAAAAATTAACTTTTTCTTCATTGTATAGACAATCATACATCAATTTATTTTACCGTTTATCATTTATATATAAAACAATCTTAATAAATTCACTGGAAATAAAATATAAAAAAGCTAAAATGATTTAAAAGGATGGGATATATAAAACCGGGTATAAAATACCTTTTAGTTATTATTTATAAATTTTAAAAGAGATAATAACTATAAAACTTAACCCGGAATAAATAAGTCAATAAATAATCGCTTGCAATCAGCTATATTGAAAACGGGAAGCTAAATATAAGAATCCGGTTGATACAACGGCTCAATTTCCCATTCATCTTCAATAGTTCCTACACAATGAGAACATTTAGGAACACTGAAAACCACCTTTTCTTCATTCGGGGTAGCCCGTACAAAGTTTAAGATTGTTTTACAACTTGAACATTGTACAATGTGTGAAGTTGTTGTCTTTTTGCTGCAATCCGGACAAATGAATCCCAATTCCCCGGGCTTTTCTTCAGGATTTACGAGGAAAATAGCATTGCATTTAGAATTGTTGCATCTAGCGAAGTGCCACTTAACAGTATCTTTAGTAACGATAATCTACTCCCTAAAATTTTTTAATGCCAAAAAGTAAATAGTTCTGGTTAAAAAGTCCATTGAAAAATATTCCCCTTTTTATTTTTCTTAATTGAATCATTGAATAATTTTTATATTTTTAATTGTTCAAAAATAAAACCTGCGTTATCTCAATGTAATTCATTATTAATTCTACGACAAATTTTTCAATTTGTTTTCATCTAAAATGATTGGAGCGGAATAAAATGGATAGAATCAGTTGTTTTAAAGCCTATGATATTAGAGGCAAAATACCTACCGAGCTAAACTCTGATTTGGCTTATAAAATTGGTATTGCTTTTGCCAGATTTATAAATGCTGAAAAAATTGTTATCGGACATGACATAAGAAAATCTTCGGAATCAATTTCAAATGCATTAATAAAAGGATTGACCACCAGCGGAGTTGATGTGATTGATATTGGATTGTGCGGCACCGAAATGATTTATTACGCCACACCGGAATTAGATGCAGACGGCGGAATTATGATTACCGCCAGCCATAATCCTCCGGAATATAACGGAATGAAATTCGTTCGAAAAGGTTCTGTACCGGTTGGTTATGATTCAGGATTAAAAGAAGTTGAACAAATGGTTTTGAAAGACGATCTTGAACCTCTAAGGCATGAGCCGGGTGATGTCTATAGAAAACATATAATGAGCGGGTTTATAAATAATTTAAGAAACTTTTATGATCCTCATAAAATAAATCCCTTAAAAGTAGTAGTTAACGCCGGAAACGGATGTGCAGGGCTTTCGCTTAATGCAATTGAACATTATCTGCCGATTGAAATGATAAAAGTTTTTATTGAACCCGATGCCGAGTTTCCCAACGGTGTTCCAAACCCGCTTCTGCCGGAAAACAGGCAGTCAACTATAGATGCGGTACTTTCAAATAAAGCCGATTTGGGTGTTGCGTGGGACGGTGATTACGACCGATGCTTTTTCTTCGATGAAAAAGGAAATTTTATAGAGGGATATTATATAGTCGGACTTTTAGCCAAATCTATATTGAAAAAACACCCGGGAGAAAAAATTGTACACGATCCGAGACTGATATGGAATACTGTTGAAGTAGTAAAAAATTCAGGCGGCGAACCGGTAGTTTCAAAAAGCGGACACGCATTCATTAAACAAAAAATGCGCGAAGTTAACGCCGTATATGGAGGGGAAATGTCCGCGCACCATTATTTTAGAGAGAATGCTTATTCGGACAGCGGAATGATACCGTTTTTATTAATACTTCAATTAATTTCCGAAGAGAACAAACCTCTTTCCAAGTTAGTTGAGGAAATGATCGCTGCATATCCTTGTTCGGGTGAAATAAATTCAAAAGTCGAAAAGCCTTCAGAAAAAATTGCCGAAATAGAAAAGAAATATTCGGATGGAAAGATTGACCACCTTGACGGCGTTAGTGTGGAATATGATAATTGGAGATTTAATTTAAGGATGTCCAATACAGAACCGATTATAAGGTTGAATGTTGAAAGCAAAGCAGATATAAAATTAATGGAAGAAAAAACTAAAGAGCTTTTAAAAGCAATAAGAAATGAATAATGGAAGAAATAATATCTTCCATTATTTTATTTAATTAGATAATAACAAAAACAAATTTTATTTAACGTCTGTTTCAATTGTAAACGGAATTCTAATGTTTTTCCAGTTCAAATTAACTTCGGCCGAATTTTTACCTTTAATTTGAACTTTCATATTATTGAATGTATAACTCAACCATTCATGATAATTTGACTTAACAGGCTTTATGTTAAACCTTGCAAAATCCTCGGCTTCATTATACTCAAATGCTCCCCACTGATCGGCTACTTTATTAAAGATAATTGTCCAGTCTTTCTTTTCATGCGGAATAACAAAAAAGCTGTAAGAACCGGCGGGAAATTTTTTACCATTTATTCTAACATCATTACTAAATGTAAGCCTGGTTGCTTCATTTGCGCCTGCGCGCCAGACTTTCTTATACGGTACCAAGCCGCCCCAAATACCTCTTCCTTTTACACCCGGACGGCTGTATGATATGGTTACATCGGTTAAGCCGATTGTTTGAGTTATAAATGCTCTTGGGCTAATTCTTACTTTTTTATGCCAATCCGGCGTTGAAGACTCTAAACTCTTCTTTGTTGATTGTAACATTTGTCCGTTCTTTTTCTTCTGCTGCGCGTTAAGTGTGGAATTGAGGACCAAAAGCATGCCTGTCGTAATTATAATTATTAAAGAAAAACTATTTTTATTTCTCATGAGGCACTCCAAAATATAAGGCTTTACTATAAACCTTCTTTTTTACACGATTAATTAAACTTTAAGGATTAATTTATAAATTATTCTTTAAATTTCATCAAATAATTATGCATATTAATAAACTTTTTAGTAGAAAAATATGGCGGTAAAAAAAATATTATTGCTCGGTAATCCCAAACTTTATGAGGTTTGTCGGCCAATACTTCAGAATGATCTTGAAGAAGTACAAAAAGTGGTTGAAGACCTGCACGATACATTAATAGATTTCCGGAAGAGAAATAATGCAGGCAGGGCAATAGCAGCTCCTCAAATAGGCTTTATGAAAAGATTGATTTATATGAACGTAGAAAATAAGCCGATTGTTTTTATTAACCCTGTCATTGATATCATGAGTGCCGAAATGTTTGAATTATGGGACGATTGTATGAGCTTTCCGGATATCCTGGTCAAAGTAAAACGTCATAAAAAATGTCATGTTACATTCAGAGATTCGGACTGGAACTCTCAATCAATAAATTTTGAAGACAGTTTATCGGAATTGATTCAGCATGAAGTTGATCATTTAAACGGAATACTCGCTGTATCGCGTGCGATAGATGAGAAATCTTTCGCTTTGAAAAGCCAGAAAGAATTTTTAAAATAATTTTCCCAAATTCTTATAGAATTAATTCATTTTACGATATTGTAAACTTTCTCACCTCATCAATAATTTTATCGGACTCTTCGTATGTATTGTAAAAATGAGGAGAAAGCCTAATCATCCCCACTCTTACAGCACAATGAATGTCTTCTTTTATCAGAGCATCAAATAACTTTTGTGATTCATCATGTTGAAAACTGACAATGCCTGCCAAATTTTTTTTGTCAACTCCGCTCAATATGGGTTTAATATTTATTTCTTCAAGCTTACTAATTAAGTAGGTAGAATTTTCAATTACCTTTTGTTCAACAGCATCAAAACCGAATTCCTTAAACATTTTTAGCGAAGCATTTAAAGCATAAATTCCTATTGTATTTAATGTGCCTCCTTGAAAACAATCGGCTGTCTTTTTCAAGGTTAAATCATAATGCAATAAATTCCATGCATCCTCTACGGAGAGCCATCCTACATTACCGGGAATCATCATCTCTTGAAGTTTTTCGGATACATAAATGAAAGCCATACCTTGTAAGCCCAACATCCACTTCTGAGTTCCGGAGGAAAGAAAATCAATTTTATCTTTTACAACATCTGTTCTCACAGCACCAAGCCCTTGAATTGCATCCACGGAAAATATAATACCCTTGTCTCTGCATACATTCCCTATTTTTTCAAGGCTGGCTCTATACCCGGTTAAAAACTGAACCATACTAATTGAAACCAGCCTGGTATCAGCCTTAATATTTTCTATTACATCTTCGGCAGAGACAATTCCCTCGTGAGATTTTACAAAGTCAATAATAACTCCGTCTTTTTGAAGATTAAGAAACGGATATACATTTGCCGGAAATTCAAGATCATTCAACAAAATTCTATCACCTTTTTTCCATTTTATGCCCTGCGCCAACACATTTATTCCGTTTGTTGTATTATCAAGAAATGCAATCCTCTCTGGTTTTGCATTTATCAACCCAGTAAGATCTTGTTTAGATTCTTTAATAACTGCTTGAAGTCCCATAAAGTCATCAATCTTGGTTTCGCTTTTTTCATATAATATTTTTTTAATTTGATTTAATACCGGAGTAGATAAAGGTCCGGTTGAAGCATGATTGAAATAAATTTTACCGTTTTGTAAATAAGGGAAATAGCTGCGTGCTTTTTCAATGTTCATAATTTTGCTCTTTTAATTTGAAGTATTAGAATATAATCGTATCTCTAAAAATAAATATTTTAATCAAAAATATAAGAATTACTCAAATAATTATTTAATTATTAGTGTAGGATAAAAAGACCGTCAAATATTTCAATAACTGTCTTTATATTATAGCCGCTTATTCTTTTATTCTTAAAAATTTCACCTTAATCCGTTTTTATATACCATTAGATTTTTATATTCAATATAACCGCATAAATTTTTTTCTTATTACATTCCATATAATTATCTCTTTTGAAATTCAGCCCGATTATGTTTACATTTCGCTTGAATTTTAAGGAAAAATTATCATAGAAAAGCTACAAATTCATTTTTCTAAACTATAAAACAGGCGAGATATGACTTACCCCAAAGCACCCAAACCTAGAAAACTCAAACATGAGGATTTAAGATGGCGATGCAACCCGGATGTATTTGCATTTGATTCAACAAACGACCTGGAACCTATCGAAGGAATTCTTGGACAAGAAAGGGCTTTAAAAGCATTAAAACTCGGTGTGGATTTAAGAAGCCCCGGATATAATATTTTTATTGCCGGTCTTTCCGGCACCGGCAAAGCTACAACGGTAAAAAAAATGCTGGAAACAATAAGCGACAATTGTCCTCCGTTATACGACTATGCTTATGTAAATAATTTTAACGACAGCGACAGGCCGGTACTTTTAACTTTTAAAGTAGGAAAAGCCAAAGCTTTTAAACAAGATGTATATTCGACAATAGAAATATTAAAGAGTAAAATTCCGCAGTCTCTCGAAAGCGAAACATATATAAATAGGAAAAAGAAAATTGTTGCTCATTATAATGACAAAGAACAAACATTAATGAGTGCTTTTGATGAAAAGCTGAAGAAGGAAAATTTCACTTTAGGTCAGATAAAAGTTGGTGAAGTTGCCCGCCCGGAAATATTTCCTTTAATCGAACAAAAACCCGTACCTATTTACCAGCTTGACGAGCTTGTAAAACAAGGTAAACTTACCGAGGAAAATGCCAAAGAGATAGTTAAAAAATACAGCAATTACGAACAGGATTTGCATACTCTATTTAGAAAAGGCTTAAAGTTAAGCGAGGAATTCCAGGAAAAGCTTTCGAAGCTTGAAAGGGAAACCGTCGAAGCCTTGTTGAGAGGTGCAATGGATAACTTAAAAGAAAAATATGTCGATAAAAAAGTTCTTAATTATATATCTGAATTAGAAAATAATATCCTGGACAACATTCAAATATTTAAAGGTGTTAAGCCGGAAGGAGAAACAACACCGGAAGGATTCCAGATAGACTATTTCAAAGAGTATGAAGTAAATGTAATTCTTGACAACAGCGAATCCAAAGACTGTCCGGTAGTTATAGAAACTTCTCCGAATTATATAAATTTATTCGGTACGATAGAAAAAATTCACGATGGTAAAGGCGGCTGGTACAGCGACTTTACAAAAATAAAAGCAGGATCTTTATTAAGAGCAAACGGCGGATACCTCGTGCTAAATGTAAAGCATTTATTCGAAGAACCGAGCGTTTGGAGAACATTAAAAAGAGTTCTTACTTACAGGAAACTAGAAATACAGGATTCACATAGCGTCTTACAAATATATCCTTCCACCTTACAACCGGAACCGATTACAATTGAAACAAAAGTTATACTTATAGGTAATGATTATATTTATTCCGCACTAGCTGCATACGAAGATGATTTTAAAAAAATATTTAAAGTGAAAGCCGACTTCGACTACGAAATAAAACGCAACGACGAAGTATTAGTTGAATATGCAAGAGTAATCAAAAAATTAATCAAAGAAGAAAAACTGTTTGAATTCGATAAAACAGCTATCGCATATCTTGTAGAAATAGGTGCTAAATTTGCAGGAAATAAGAACAAACTTACGGCAAGATTTTCTCAAATTGCAGACATAGCACGGGAAGCAAACTTCTGGGCTAACGATGACGGCTTTAACATCGTAAGCGCAGCTCATGTAAAAAAAGCTTACGAATCCGCTAAAGATAGACATGGCCTGCTTGAATCAAAAGTTAATGATATGATAGAAGAGGGTATGGTTCTTATAGACACCGAGGGAGAAAGAGTCGGACAGATAAACGGTCTTGCTGTTTATGATGCCGACTTTTATTCATTCGGAAGACCGACAAGAATTACTGCTACTGTTTCTTTGGGAAGCGGAAGTATTATCAACGTTGAACGCGAAGCCGGGATGAGCGGCAGACATTATAACAAAGGCGTTTTAATAATTTCAGGATACTTTAGAGAAACCTTCGGACAAAATACACCCCTCTCCTTTAATGCAAATCTTGTATTCGAACAATCTTACGGGACGGTTGACGGAGACAGTGCATCTTGTGCCGAAATATTTGCCCTGTTATCAACTCTTTCCGGTTTGAAGATTAAGCAGTCAATTGCTGTTACCGGTTCATTAAATCAAAAAGGTGATGTACAGCCTATTGGCGGTGTTAATGAAAAAATAGAAGGCTTTTTTGATGTTTGTAAAGCAAGAGGACTAAATAAAAAACAGGGTGTAATTATTCCTGTGCAAAATATACAGGAACTGATGCTGAGGGAAGACATTATAAAAGCTGTGGAGGATGGAGAGTTTAGCATCTATGCCATCGAAAGAGTTGAAGAAGGAATTGAAATATTAACCGGCGTAAAATCCGGAAAGAGAAATGCCAAAGGCGAATACGAAGTAAACAGCGTTTTTGACCTTGTACAGAAAAAAATACAAGTGCTTTATGCAAAATCCAAAGCTGTAAAACCTAATAACGTAAATAATACTACTATAAAAAAGAAAAAGAGGAAATGAATAATAGGCTTCTCGAATCGTTCGCAAAAACTAAAATTTTATGTACGCTGGGTCCGGCTACAAATAATGCTGATATTATTAACGACTTAATTCTTGCCGGCATGAATGGAGTTAGATTAAATTTTTCTCACGGAGATTATTCATTTTATACTAAAATATTTGAAGAAATAAATTCCGCTTGTGTTGAAGAAAATACTCCACTGGCAATTCTAATGGATTTGCAGGGACCGAAAATAAGAATCGGAGAACTGCAACAGAAGGAAATTGAAATTTCCGACGGAGACAAAATTGAAATTACAACGGATGATGTTATAGGAACAAAAGATTTAATTTCAACTTCATATAAACCTCTTCCGCAGGATTCACAAATTGGTGAGACAATATTAATTGACGACGGGATCTTACGGTTAAAAATTATTGAGAAGAAACAAAAGTCCGTAATATGCATAATTGAAAACGGAGGGACTTTAAAACCTAAAAAAGGAATGAACCTTCCGGGAATGAATCTTTCAACTCCTTCAGTTACTGAAAAAGATTTTCGTGATCTTGAATTTGCTTTGAATTATCGTATCGACTATATAGCCCTTTCGTTTGTTAGAAAAGCTGCGGATATAATTCACTTAAGAGAATGGCTGAAAAATAGAAATGTATCCAAACCGATTATTGCGAAAATAGAAAAGAAGGAAGCGGTTGATAATTTTGATGAAATACTGGAAGCAGCCGACGGAATTATGGTAGCTAGAGGTGATCTCGGAGTTGAAATGCTGCCTCAGGATGTTCCGTTGATTCAAAAAACAATTATTAAAAAGTGTAATGCAGTCGGGAAATTGGTAATAACGGCAACTCAAATGCTTGAATCTATGGTTCATAATCCCATTCCAACGCGAGCAGAAGCTTCCGATGTTGCAAATGCTGTTTTGGATGGGACAGATACTGTTATGCTTAGCGCTGAAACTTCCGTTGGTAAATATCCTGTATTAACAGTTAAAACAATGAATGATATTATTAAAAGTGTTGAAACACATTCTCATACAATGCGGCAAGTTGAAGTAAAAATCCCGGCAAACCTTGAAGAGAATTTATTTGATGCGGTGGGAAAAGGAATAACATCCATCAGTTCCCAGGTAAACGCTGCTGCTATTGTAGTATTTACATATAAAGGCCGTACGGCAAAAAACTTTGCAAAGTACAGGCCTAAATCAAAAATTATTGCTCTTTCAAACAGCTTCGATACTATGAATAATCTTTGTTTAAGATGGGGTGTAACTTCTATTTTCTTAGAGGACATCGACAAAGAACATATTGCTATAGATAAAGCGAAAAAATTAATACTGGAAGCAGGACATGTAAACGAGGGTGATGTTGTAATCTTTACTGCCGGCGCTCCTTATTCGGAAAAGAGTCGCGCCAATTGGCTTAGGTTTGAAGTAATTTAACATTTTTTAAGTACTTAATTAGTACAAATTAATTGTAAACCCACCCCTAAATCCCCTCCGTTGGAGGGGACTTTGATGATCTATTTTATTAATCTATTCATAAAATTTTTTGTTAATTATATTATTTGCGTTAATTAATAAAGACTCTCGTTAAAAATATTAATATAGTTTCTATTTGTTTCATTGACCCACGGATTCTACTTTGTAAAGACAAGGCAAAAACATACTTGTAATAACCGTTTCATCTATTCAACTTTTGGCAGAATGGTTTAGAATATAATTCACATCGCTCGTTAAATTAACGAACCTATTATAATGGCTTCAAAATATTTAAAAATAAGGAGCGTCTCCTCTCCCCAGTGGGCCTGCCCCTAAGTACAAAATTAACCCCAGGTGGTAAGAGGTGGGTCAAATAATAATGGAAAAATATCAAAATTTGTATTTAGGATTTAAAATAGTCTAAAGCAGATGATTTTCAACTCTGATGGTAGGTATACTTTATTCCTCATTGAATGATTAAATAAGATTTGGTAAATTATTGAAAAACCTTCGATGTTACTTGCTGGTTAGCACCCGGCAAACCTCGAAAACTGCTAACCAAATTAATTTTTAGATATGGAAACAAGCAAACTAAAAATAGCCGATTGGTGGGAACCCGCAGAAAAAGGAAAAATTCTCTGCACGCTCTGTCCGCGTTATTGTAAAATCGGCGAAGGGCAGCCGGGTTTTTGTTATATAAGACAAAATCATGGCGGTAAACTTTATACTATTGGATACGGAAGACCGACAGGTTTTGCAATAGATCCGATTGAAAAAAAACCGCTCAATCATTTTTACCCGGGAAGTTCCATATTAAGTTTCGGTACTGCAGGCTGTAATCTAGGATGCAGGTTTTGTCAGAACTGGTCAATAAGCAAAGCGAAGCTTGATGATTTCAATTCCCTGCATTCTTCTCCGGAGGATGTGATAGAATTAGCTAAGCGCTATAATGCACCCTCAATTGCATTTACTTACAATGACCCGACAATCTTCGGAGAATATGTTATTGATATTTCTAAACTTGCAAGAGAAGAAGGGATAAAAACCGTGATGGTAACTGCAGGTTATATTGATAAAAAAGCGCGTAAAGATATTTATAAATATATCGATGCTGCTAATGTCGATCTAAAGGGATTTACTGAAAGATTTTATTTTAAACTTACGTTCTCTCACCTAAATGATATTCTTGATACACTTGTCTGGCTGAAAAAAGAAACAGAGGTTTGGTTTGAAATTACAACGCTTTTAATTCCAGGTGAAAATGATTCGCCGGATGAAATAAAAAAGGAATGTGAATGGATATTAAATAATCTCGGTGATCCGGTACCTCTCCATTTTACTGCATTTCATCCGGATTTTAAGATGACAGACCGTAAACACACACCTGAAGAGACATTAAACAACTCCCGTAAAATTGCATTATCAATGGGAATAAAATATTGTTACGTTGGAAACATTCATAGTCACGACGGACAAACCACCTACTGTCCCAACTGTAAAACTCCGCTAATTAAAAGAGATTGGCATTCGGTTCTTACTAATAAAATGAAGGACGGAAAATGTTATAAATGCGGGTTGAAGATTGATGGGGTATTTTAATCCTTATAGCATTCAGAAACACAACGTTTTAAAAACTTTTTGCGTCCTTCAAAATTATATCAATACTTAATTTTTCAATTAATCTTGTGTCGTATCTGCTTTAACCGGGGTACCCTGCCGAACCCCTATCGATTTAAGTTCATCAACAAATTGATTTGTTTTATCTGTTTTGAATTGAAACTCAATTACGCCCGACCATCCGTTATGAAACACAGATGATTCAAAAGAAATAGACAGCGTATTATCTTCGGGAACACTGTAGAAAATTTTTAATATTTTGGGGTCGTAAATGGAAATATTTATCTGGCGCTTCGAGAATGTGTAACACAATAATCTTTTCTTAGTTATTACAAGGCATCCCGAAAATCTCTCGAATCGGTGAAGGTATCTTCTCCCAGATTCTTTTACATTTTTCGTTATAAATTTTCCTGACATTCCTTCATCGGAAACAACAATATTTTCTTGTTCTAGAATCGGGAGAAGCTTGCGGGGTACTGCACCAAACTTAAACAGCCTATATGAAAAATTTTTCTTCATTTACCTAATTTTAAATTAAGGGTACTTCTAAAAACAACAAAAATGAACTGTGAAAATCATTTAATCCGTGTTATCCGTGCTATTTTATAAAAAAATAGTTTTTAGAAGTACCCTTGAAGAAATATATCAGATACTTAACGTTTTTAAAATTTTTATTCGGTTTAATTAAATGCATGAATAAAAGTTAAATTTAACTCAAGTGAATTTTTTGTATTTTCAGCAAATAAAATACCCGGAGTCAAAATCAAATTATTTCTCGATAATTTTAATAAAAACACATCTGCACCTAATGCGAAAGAACTTTTTGTTGAGCTTACATTATAATCAGATAATTTCGAGAAAGTAATGGAAAATTGAACAAAAGGTTCAATTTTTGATTTATTTCCAGGAACATTCAAATAAACCTCCGCACCTAAGACACCAAATTGCCCTGAAAAAGAATTTTCTACTGTTTTATAAACCGGTCCTGTATTTGAGACGTAATACAATTCCTCGGATTTTACTGAGAATACCGACAATCCTGCAGCGCCTAATAAGTTAAAGCCTACCGCTAATTTATTTACCGGTCTGTATAAAGGAATCTCGCATTGAATACCGAAAATACTCGAACCGGGATTATTGGTGTGGCTATAGAATCCTCCGAATCCGACTTTACCGTTAATTGAAAAATCAATCTCGCCGCCTACGCCGTTTGTCATACCTGATTCTGAGAAGGAAGCAGTAAAAACCGTCACGCCTTTATTTTCACCGACATATTTTAATTGCGCTTCGGATATTGAAGATAATAATAAAAGAGAGATGACCAGACACATTGATTTAATAGTTGTCATTATTTTAATCCTTATTTTTAGCTACTTAAAATAATTTTTAAAAAAATCCTATTTGTTAAACGATGCAACACATTTAGGCCTTTTCCATCTTCTTTATTTTATTGGAATTTGTTTTGATTGCTGTTCGCCCTTTTTTCCCCTCTCCAATTTTATTATTACTTAATTTTTAGATAATAACACTAACAACTTAAATATTTTTAATATAAAAATCTGAAATTATTAAAATTAAACAGCCCATTTTACTTCTTTAAACAGACATCTAACATTTTAAAAACGTTGGGCGTCTTATTACCTAAGTTTTATTCATTAGTCCCAAGTTTTTATATATTAGCTTCGCACTTTAAAAAATCTTTATAAACCTTTTATTAAATTGAAAAAAGCAAATGAAATATTTATTTCTATTAATTATCCCTATTATTTTTATGAAATCCGCTTCAGCGCAAGTAAATAATTTTACAATCGTACCGACTCCCCAAGTTATTAAATCTAGTGAAGGCTTTTTAAGACTTCCTAAAAATATTAGAATATTAATAAACGGCAGCAAAAAAAATCTTAATTTCACCGCTTCATTAATCAAAAAAACATTATCGCAATCATTAGATATTTCTTCTGAGATTTCACCAAGCGACTCTGTTCAGTCAGATATTATTCTTACTGTTGACAATACTATTAATTTTCCGGGTGTCCCGGATTCGGTTAAAGATCAGGCTTACAAATTAGTAATAGATACTAATAAAATTAAAATTGAGGCTCAATCCGCAAAAGGTGTATTTTACGGGACGATGAGCCTTATTCAGCTGCTCGATAAAATCGAATCTCCTAAAATTCAGTGTGTTAGAATAACCGATTGGCCGGATATGAAAATGCGCGGCATTTCGGATGATATAAGCAGAGGACAGGTATCAACATTAAAAAACTTTAAAAAAATTATAAGAAATATCGCCAGGTATAAAATGAATGTATACATGCCTTACCTGGAAGATATGATTCAATTTCCTCAGTATCCAGAAATCGGAAAGGACAGGGGCGCTCTATCACCAAAGGAAATAAAAGAATTAGTGGCTTACGCAAAAAAATATTTTATTGATGTTATCCCCATATTTCAAACGCTAGGGCATTACGAAAATATTCTCGCACAAAAGAAATATTTAAAGTACGCTGAATTCCCCGGTGCTGCTTCTCTTAATGTTTCAAATGATTCCATATACGTTTTCCTCGAAAGTATGCTAAAAGAAGTTTTTAAATTATTTCCTTCAAAATATTTTCACATGGGCGCCGATGAAAGCTTTGATGTGGGTCTTGGGGCAAGTAAATATTTAGTGAAAAAATACGGGATAGCAAAAGTACATGCCAATCATTACAAGAAGATTTATGATATTTGTAAAAAGTACGGAAAGAAGGTGATGATGTACGGAGATATAATCTTAAGACAGCCTGAAATTCTTAAAATGATTCCGAAAGATATTACCATTGTAGACTGGCATTATGCGGCTAGTGATGAATATACTTCCGCCAAAACTTTTCACGACGCAGGTTTTAATTATCTTGTATCGCCCTCAGTTTGGAATTTTTCTACTCCGTTTCCGACAAATGTTAATGCACTTCCGAATATAAAATATATTATTAAAGCAGGATTGGAAAACAACTCGGAAGGAATGATAAATTCGAATTGGGGAGATTTCGGTGCCGAAACATTTAAGGAGCTTTTGTATTTTGGATATGCATGGTCTGCACAATGTTCCTGGAACTATAAAAGCAGCAATCTTTCGGAATTCAGTAAAAATTTCTTTTACGACTTTTTCGGTATTGAAGATCAGAGGATTACACAAATTTACCAAGTTTTAAGTAATCCTTTAAATCAAATGACATGGAATGAATTCTGGAGACATCCTCTTTTGGATTATCATGAACCTGTATGGTGGAGAGGACAATTATCACCGACAGTATATGTTACCTGGATGAACTGGACATTACCTCAGGTTTTGGATGATATAAACGCTTTGGAACCAAAAGTGAAAAGACACAAAGATCAATTTGAGCTTTTGCGTTTTATTATTAGGCTTGAATATTGGTTCAAATCTAAAATTAAAACAGAGTTTCTCTTGCATAATAAAGATTACTTACAATCAAGTGCAAATGATAATCATGTTAATCAAAAAATAAATGAAGAATTATCCTCGCTAAGGCAAATTAAACAAAGATATGATAATTTATGGCGAAAGTATTATGTAAAAGCCAATCTTAATTTAATTAATGATAAATTCGATAGGCTGGAAGATTATTTCGATGAAATAAAAGATTCTTTAAAAACCGGGGACGACACGCTATATTCACCTTTGATAAAATCTAAATGGATATATTTTAAAATAAGCCGAAACAAATTTGCAAGAAATGCCGAGTTTAAAAAATCTATTAGACTAAAAGGAATTCCGAAAGAAGCTTATATTCAATTAATAGGTAGTTCTTATGCAAAGCTTTATATTAACGGTAAGTTTGTTGATGAAGTTTATGCCCGGAGAACATTATCTTTAACCGTCGAACATCAGCGAATAAAATTTTTGGATGTTAAAAAATATCTTCGAAAAGGGAAAAATAATTTCTTAGTAAAGGTGAAAAATTATAATACCAAAGGTGCGGCAGGAGTTAATATATCTTCTTATTTTAAATTAAACGGCAAAGTATTAAACATCGATACAAACGATGATAACAAGCCGCATTCATGGAAAGTAAGTACGAACGGCAGGTATTGGAGAAAGGTAACATCAAAAGATTATCCGTTTCAGATTATAGCTCCGAATTTTGTTACCAAAAGACCCAGCTGGATAGAAAGATAAAATTAAATTATGAAAATCGTTTTTGAAAAATAATTTATAAAATATTGAGGGTTAAATATTATGGGCTTATTATCGAATAAAATTGTCTTTATTACAGGAGCTTCATCCGGGATTGGGAAAGCCTGTGCATTTGAATTTGCCAATGAAGGTGCCGATTTAATTTTAGCCGCCAGAAGATTAAAAAGCCTTAAAGATCTGGAAGAATCGTTAAAACAAAAATTTGGAATAAAAGTACATTGTATTCAGCTTGATGTTCGTGATAAAGAGGAAATAAAAAATTCAATTATTTCATTGCCTGACGAATTTAAGAATATAGACATTCTTATCAACAATGCCGGTCTTGCTCTCGGCTTCGATAAACTGTATGAAGGCAATATTGAACATTGGGAAGAAATGATTGATACGAATGTAAAAGGACTATTATATGTAACGCGGTTCATTTTACCTTCAATGGTAGAAAGGAAAAGTGGGCATATTATTAATATAGGTTCTACCGCAGGGCATGAAGTATATGCCTATGGAAACGTTTACTGTGCAACTAAATTTGCGGTTAAAGCATTAAGTCAATCAATTAGAGTAGATGTTTTAGATAAAAGTATAAAAGTAAGCGAAGTTGATCCGGGCATGGTAAAAACGGAGTTCAGCACAGTAAGGTTTTCCGGTGATGAAGAAAAAGCAGAAAAAGTCTATGAAGGTTTAACGCCGCTTGCACCGGAAGATGTTGCCGCTGCGGTAGTATTTTGTGCAACCAGACCAAAGCACGTAAATATTAACGAAATTATCTTAACTCCTACGGCTCAAGCTTCATCAACACAAGTTTACAGGGTAAAATAAAAAAAGCCGGTTGAATAATAATTATTTCAACCGGCATTAGATTATAAACAGATTGAATTTTTAATTTATACAAAAAGGCTTACGTCTCCGGCACCTTCTCTTATTACTTCGGGTTCCTCCATGCTTAAATCGATAACACTCGAAGGGTTACCTGCAAGATTTCCCGAAGCAAGCATTAAATCAATTCTTGAATTGAAAATATTTTTTATATCAAAAGGATCGAATACAATCTCACCCTTCCTGTTGGTTACGCTGGTACTTATGATCGGATTGCCCAGTTCTTCAACTAATTTTAAAGTAATTGCATGATTAGGGACTCTAATCCCAACCGTTTTCCTATTACTCCATAATTTTTTAGGGACCAATTTTGCGGCCGGTAAGATAAAAGTATACGGGCCGGGTAATAAATGCTTCATCGTTCTATAGGCATAATCCGAAACTTTGGCATAATTAGAGATATCTTTTAAATTGGCACAAATGAAACTAAAAAGCTTTGTATTTCCGTCGTTTTTAATTGAAAAAATTCTCTCAAGTGCTTGGCGGTTAAAAATATCACAGCCTATTCCATAGACCGTATCGGTAGGATAAATAATAACCCCTCCGTTTCTTAAAACCTCTACGGCTTTATTAATATAACGCAATTGAGGATTTTCGGGATGAAGTTCATAATACTCCATTTTTCGCTCCTTTCATTGAGGATATTTTAATTACTAAATAGAAATGAAGAAATCGGCAAGTTCCTTTTGAAATCGTTAATTTAAAATAAGCATATCCATTGATTTATAGGCAATATAAAAAGGTTTTATTAATAATCAATGACCGGGGAAGGGTTATTTTTCAAATCACCAGGAGATTTATGCTAATCGAAATTAATTTAAAAAGAGACTATTTTTTCTTAAAATTTTTATTATATTTGTTGTTCAAATTTAAAAAATCGGGTATGTTTTAAGGAGTGTGTTAAATGTCTAGAAGATGCCAAGTAACGGGTGTGGGTCCTATAACCGGAAATCATGTTTCTCATGCTCATAATAGAAGGAAGAGAAGGTTTTTACCCAACATTCAGAAAAAAAGAATCTGGGTACAGGAATTGAATAGATTTGTTACCTTAAAGCTTTCTACAAAAGCTATAAAAAACATTTCAAAAAGCGGTACTTCGGAAATTGCAAGACTTGTTAGAAATAAGCAGATAAGTGTAAGATAATAAAAGCTATTTTAGATTAATAAAAAAAGGAAAGCAAAAATGCTTTCCTTTTTTAGTTTAAATGATCTATAGACTATTGCCTAACTACCCAAACTTTTATATTAGTTGTTACGCTCTGGTGCAGTTTTATGGCAATACCGTAAATGCCTAAGGACTTAATCGGCTCTTCAATTTCGATTTTTCTTTTATCAATTTCGTAACCTTTTTCCTTTAATGCATCGGCAATCATTTGTGTTGTTACAGAACCAAAAATTTTATCTTCTTCACCGACTTGGACAGGAATAGTAACCGAGACTTTTTCCAGTTCAATCCCGAGATTTTCGGCAGCCTGAATTTCTTGTTTCTTTTTCTTTTCAATAGATTTCTTTTCCTCTTCAAGCGCCCTTATATTTCCTTCTAAAGCAGCATAGGCAATTTTACGAGGGATTAAAAAATTTCTGGCATATCCGTCTTTAACATCAACCAATTGCCCTATTTCCCCAAGAGACTCATAACTTTGTCTTAATATTACTTTCATTTTAACTCCTCTAATTTGCTATCTAACGGTATCGGAAACATAAGGTAGTAAAGCCATATGTCTTGCACGTTGAATAGCAATTGATAATTGTCTTTGATATTTAGATCTGGTACCGGTAATTCTCTTAGGAATTATTTTTCCTTGTTCGGTAATATATCTTTGTAAAAGCTTAACATCCTTATAATCAATATATTTAACTTTATTTTGAGTAAACCGGCATACTTTTTTTGCTTTTATTTCTTTTCTCATTTCCTCACCAAATTATTTTAATAAATCTGATTCTTCGCTCGATAAGAATTTATCAAAAGAGTCATCTGTATAATCAACACTTTCCTCTTCCGAAAGGATATCTAACTCATCACTTTGGCCGTTGCTGCCGTCGTCGTTACCGTTTAATTTACCTTTCCTATTAAGGAACTGAATTCTTCGAGCCTTAATTTCAACAATGCTTCTAACAAATCCTTCGTCGGACTTCCATGTTCTACTTTGCAGCTCGCCATCAACCAGAATGGCGGATCCTTTCTTTAATCTAGCATGACAACTATCTGCCAACCTATTCCATGCAACAACGCCTACGTAGCAAACATCTTCCTGCCATTTATTATTGCCATCCTTATATTTTCTATTGGATGCAATTGAAAAGTTAGCCACAGGAGTGTTATTTGTAGTTTGCCGGTACATAGGATCTCTTGTTAAATTACCGGAAACAATAACATAGTTTACTTCGGGCATCTTCAAATCGGCCATGGTTTTTCCTCCATACTTTATCGTAATTTGTTAATTGTTATTCTTTACCATCCTTTTCTTCATCTTCACTTTCTTCTTCCGTTACTTCTTCATTTGAGGAAGAAGAATTAACTGCCTCTTCGCTAATAGAACTTATCTTGTTCTTTTCAAGATACTCTATTGCGTCACTATCTAGTTTTATGGTTAGATACCTCAAGATGTGTTCATCGAGGGTGTAGGTTCTTTCCAGTTTTGAAACAATGTTTGAGGGAGCGTCAAATCTAAAGATGGCATAGTATCCGATTTTACTCTTCTTAACCATGTAAGCCAATCTTTTTCTTCCCCAATTTTCTATTTCTCTAATTTCCCCACCGTTATTAGTAATGGTTTCTTTCAAACGGGAAATTATCGAATCAATTTGTTCATCATCAAGAGCAGCATTTATCAGTACCGCACTTTCGTAGACATTAGTCTTCATAGTGTCAATTCACCTCCTTTGGTCATTAGGCCCTCATTCTTCCATGAGAG
>CAZHBJ010000021.1:4002-33574 GCA_964530445.1 uncultured Ignavibacteriaceae bacterium | reverse complement strand
ATGATATTTTATCATATAATATTTTTTCTAATCCTTAAGTTGACGCCTATGTGTGAAACTCAGTGACCCCAAAGGGAAACGGAACATATTAATATTTCATTTAGTTAATCCACTTAGAATTTTTTCCGGCAGAGATTAAATTTACGTAAAAACGAAAAGCTCCCGGTACTCCTGCCGGAAGTTCTCTAAACCAATCATATCCTGTATAAATAAAAATACCTTTTCCGTATTTTGTATACAAAAGTCCTCCGTCCAGCGGTTCTTCTCCGGGATCATGACATGCTAAAACAGTTTTGTATTTCGGATCCCATTTGTCCGGGAAATAAACTCCTCGTTCCTGTACCCAGCCGTTAAAATCCTTTTCGGTTATCTTGTTGGGAAAATTCAGCAACGGGCTGTTCGGATCTAAAAAGGTAACTTTTGCAAGTTCATTTGTTACACGCTTTCGCGAAATGTGAAACGGATATGGTCCGATTTTATCCGTAACCAAACCGAAGTTTTTATTGTACTGAACTACTAATGTTCCGCCGTCTTTTACATATTTAAGAAGTTTAGGCTGTTCGTATTCCATTTGTTTATCGGTATTGTATAAACGTATTCCCGTAATTATCGCATCAAACTTTGATAAGTTTCCGTTTTCAATATCTTTATCCGATAACATTGTTACATTATAACCTAACTCTCTTAAGCTGCCGGGAATTTTATCCCCGGGACCCATTACATACCCGATATTATTTATAACTTTTTTAATATTCAATTTTATTAACCTTGCCGAGGAAGGAGGAAATAATGTTTGTTCGGGGAAATAAGAATGATCGATTGTAACCATACCCTGCTTAACTACCTTATTACCCATAACCGCTTCTGCAGTTAATTTAACATCGGAACTTGTCTTAGAAGGATAGACAACAAAATTTAAAGAAAGTTCATCTCCTTTAGTTTTTAAATGAAAAATTTTCTGCAGAGGTTCAATTTTCCAGCTGCTTGGAATATCAAATTTCAATGTTCCGGAAATATTATTTGTGTTTGCAATTAATGTGAGATTTAGCGTTTTACTTTTACTGTCGGGGAATAAATAATCTTTATTTCCAATATTTATTGCAACCGGCGGAACAATTACAAAATTACGGTCCACTTCTCCTTTAACAGGATCGGTGTGTCTGTAATAAACCGGGACTGAAAATTTCAAAATCGTTTTATCCAACTCGACAAAAAATTCAGTTTGGAGAACCGGATCATTTTCAGGTTTTCCAATTAACCTTTGATCCTTTACAACATAATCCCCTAATCCATGAGGTTCCCGAAGCCAATAAGGCTGCGAATATTCTGCATTTGCCGGAATTTGTATTGAGGTTTTTTCGGAAACAGGTTTATTGTCGGTTAATTTAATATCAAAATTTTGTTGATTCTTTTGATACGTAGTTTTTATTCGTTTTAATATGAACGGGTACTCGGATCGATTAATTATATCGGATGTAATGTTAACAGATTCACCGGGTGCAGCCGAGTAATCCGATGCCGTGGCTTCAATGGATATGCCGGCGCATGAACGAATGACATTAAGTAATTCTTTTTCTTTAATCGGCACCCAAAAATTATCTTTTAAACTTTTTATTTCATTATAAGCTTTTAAAAGAATGGGAATAATTTCGGAAGGATTTTCAGCATCAAATTTTTCATCCGCTTCTTTAAGAAGTTGCCCAACTTTTTCACCGCCGGAAATTCTGCTCCATGTTAAATTTATTCCTTCAAAAAGATTTTTTTTAGCCGGCGGTCCGTCAGTAGGTTCAAAATAATTTATATCATCTCCAAGTCTTGGGCTTGATCCGAATCCCTGGGACTTATGCATACTGCGTGCTTTAGCGCCTATTTGAGTATAGGATTCACCTAAAAGAGGATTATAACTTCCTACGTCGATTTTAACCAGCTTCGAAAGATCCACCTTATGTCTTTCAAGAATGGGAGGCCATGCATTCCACACTATTCGTTTTGCCTTCCAGGGTTTAACATATTTTAATTGTTCGGGAAATTTTGTCGGGTCTCCGGAAATTTTAAAAGCTTCGGCTGCAAGTATTTCGGAAGCAATATGATTACCGTGCCCGTCTTCCTTTGTACCATGGAAACGGGTAATAATAATATCAGGGCGGAATTTTCTGATTACCCAAACCATATCCGACAATATTTTTTTCTTTCCCCAAAAATGCAGAGTCTCTTTTGCCGATTTTGAATAACCGAAATCAATGGCTCTTGAGAAGAATTGTTGAGCCCCATCGATTCTTCTTGCAGCCAATAATTCCTGAGTTCTAAGAACTCCAAGCATATCGCCTTGTTCCGTGCCGACAAGATTCTGACCGCCATCGCCCCTGGTTAAGGATATATAACCGGTTCTAAGTAACTTGCCTTTTGCAAAGTATGCAAGCAGTGCGTTGTTTTCATCATCCGGATGCGCCGCTACATATAATACGCTTCCCAAAACATTTAATTTGTCTAATGATAATTTTAAATTTGATGAGTTCATCACCTGGTCTGATTGAGCAAATGATAAACTTGATATAATTAGAAAGACAAAAACTTTTAATAAATGTGCTTTAATTTTAAGATTCACCTTTAAACTCTTTTTTATTAGAAAATATCGAATTACTTTTCAAAGCTCTTTTGATGGAGTTTAATTTTTCCGCATCGAATTATACTATATAAAATCGAAAATTGAAATGATTTTGGCTTAATTCACTTTTTGATAATAACCAAGTCACATCCAATATTTTGTAACAAACTTGCGTATTTTATCTAAGATTTCAATTTTACTTTTAGCTTAAATAAAGTTATGTTTTTCTTTATATTTGATTTATAAAATTCAGAAAGTAGAATTCTAGGTTATGGTTGAAATTAAAAATATTAAGATTGGAGACGGAAATCCGTTTGTTTTAATAGCAGGTCCGTGTGTTGTTGAAAATGAGGATATGATTTTAAAAACCGCGGAAAGTATTAAAAATATAACCGCCGGGCTTAAAATTCCTTTCATATTTAAAGCGAGTTATAAAAAAGCAAATAGAACAAGTATTGGTTCTTTCACCGGGTTAGGCGACGATAAGGCATTAAAGATTCTTGAAAAAACTAAAAATGAATTTAATATTCCTGTTTTAACGGATGTTCATACCGGGGAGGAAGTAAATAAAGCTTCTCAGGTTGCCGATATTTTGCAGATCCCCGCCTTTCTTTCTCGGCAGACTGATTTATTAATTTCTGCAGGTAATTCAGGCAAAGCGGTTAATATAAAAAAAGGACAATTTCTTGCACCGGATGATATGCAGCATGTTGCCGAAAAAGTTAGATCAACCGGGAACAAAAATATCTTATTAACCGAGCGCGGAACTACTTTCGGATATCATAACCTTGTTGTGGATATGCGTTCACTAATAATTATGAAGGAATTCGGCTATCCGGTTGTAATGGATGCAACTCACTCTGTGCAGCTTCCAAGTAAAGGGAACACAAGCGGAGGCGAGCCGAAGTTCATCAAACCGCTTGCACGGGCAGCGGCAGCAGCAGGAATAGATGCCTTGTTTCTTGAAGTTCATCCGAATCCAAAAGAAGCTTTAAGCGATGCCGACAGCCAATTACCCCTTAATGAACTTAGAGATTTGCTCATTGAAATAAAAGAAATCGACAAAGTAGTAAAACGATATTAAAATATTTATTACGGATTAAATAAAATTCTAAAAAGATTTACATTAGTTGAATCAATCAGGTATAAACAATTTGAACGACGATCAAAATAATTTTCCTAGAAAACTTAGTGATTTGGAAAATAAGTATATATTATCCGTTTTACCGGCAAATAAACCGGGTTACAATGTTTACCGGGAAAAAATAAGTGAGCTGGATGTTATCGGTTTAGGAAGATTCGGCAAGGGAGATTTAATTTTAGGTGAAAGAGGTACAGTACCTGACAGTATCGGTCCTCCGTCTTCCGTATTTGCTGCCGGAATAATAAAATATGATAATTTTGAAATCGATATAATTGTTCACGAAGAATTTGAAAATCAAATAGAGGCGGAAATTTATTCTTCTGATTCCGAACAAGATGTAAATAATGCAAAGTTTGTCAGTCAATGGAACTATTCAGACTGGGTGCCGGGGCAGAAAGCGCCGGGTGATAATTCATTTGTTAGAGAAGAAATTTTAGTACCGGATAAATATATTATTGCTGTTGCTCCGGTTAGAAAAAGGATTTGGATTCATGATTTCGATTCTGGAATTAACCATCTTATTCCGGTAAGTAATTTTTATAATCACCTGATGATGGTAAAAGGAATTAAAAATTCGGAGGCTGTATTAAAACCGTCGTTATTATTTGAAAAGCTTGATACGTACACTGCAAATGAAATTGTATCAGCATTTTTATTATATAATAAATATTTAAAACATATTGATATTGATTATTCTTTCTTCTATGGAAATCAAAAAAATAATGAAAAGAAAAAGAAATTAAAATTGTTTAAGAAAGGTCAAAACATTGACAACCGATGAAATTATTCAAAAGGGGAGAGAAGTAATCCGCATTGAAGCGGAAGCAGTTGCGGGGCTTGCTGAAAGTATTGATAAAGAATTTGTAAAAGCAGTAGACGAAATTTATAAATGCAAAGGCCGCGTAGTATTAACCGGTATGGGGAAGTCCGGGCTGATTGCCAGAAAAATAGTTGCTACTTTAAACTCTACCGGAACAGCTGCAATATATTTGCATCCCACCGATGCTCTGCACGGTGATCTTGGAATGGTAAGAAAGGAAGATGTGGTAATCCTTGTTTCAAAGAGCGGCAACACCGAAGAAATTTCCAATCTTCTGCCGCTTTTAAAAAGATTAGAAGTTACTTTAATTGCAATGTCCGGTATAAAAAATTCTAAATTGGGATATGAATGCGACATTTTTTTGAATATAGGTGTTAAAGAAGAAGCCTGTCCGCATGACCTTACACCAACTGCTTCTACAACTGCAACACTTGCTATGGGAGATGCCCTATCTATTGCGCTGCTTGAAAAGCGGGGTTTTACAGCCGAAGATTTTGCATATCTTCATCCGGGAGGAAGTTTGGGTAAGAGATTATCTCTCGGAATTAAGGAAATTATGATTAAAAATAATAATGTTCCCAAAGTTCACGAAGATGCCTCAATAAAAGATGTTATCCTTGAAATTACAAGTAAAAGATTAGGTACTACTACAGTTATTAACGACAATGGAATTCTTAAAGGAGTTATAACAGACGGTGATTTAAGAAGGCTTCTTGAAAAAACCCTTGATATTAAAAATTTAAAAGCTAAAGATTTAATGAATAAAAATCCCAAAGTGATGAGTGAAAATTATTTAGCTTCCTTCGCACTGCAGCAAATGGAAAATTTTAAAATTACAGCTATGATAATTATTGATGATAATAGGAAACCTATAGGTATGGTTCATTTACATGATCTTATAAATCTTGGTTTACGCCAAAGATGAAATATTTAAACATACTTTTAATTTTAATTTTTTTTTCCGGATGCGGACAAAATAATGTAAAGCCAACAGTAAATTTCTCTATTCAGGCATCAAAGCTACCTGCTCAGGAAAGCTGGAGCGATACGGTCTTTTTTAGTGATTCCGCAAAAATAAAAGCTGTATTATATGCAGGACACATGAGCGTATATGACGAGCCTCCTCAAACTCTTTTGGACAGCAATATCACGGTCTTGTTTTATAACCCGCAGGGTGAGAAAACTACAACATTAACAGCTCTAAAAGGAAAAGTAAACGATATTACGAAAGATTTATATGCGATCGATAGTGTTGTTGCCGTAAGCGACAGCGGTGTTACTTTAAAGACGCAGGAACTGGAATGGAAAAATAAAGAAAGAAAAATTACATCGGACAAGTTTGTTACTATTATATCTCCCAAAGAAAAAATACAGGGATACGGTTTCGAATCCGATCAAAGCTTAAGGAATTATACTATCCATAATATTACGTATATAACAAGGCTTGATACGGTAAAGCAGGAATCAAATAAAAAACGTAAAAAATAAAATTAAAGTAATTAAAGTTTTATCTTTTTATAAAATTTTCCTCTATGATAATTAAAAAATATTTAATATTTATTTCCCTCGTATTGATTGCTTTTAATGCTTTTGCTCAGGAAAAGTATATTACTGTTGTCGGTGACAGTCTTGTTGGAAGAATGGTTAACGGAGAATCGATACGCGAAGTTTACGGGCATGTAGTGCTAACACAGGGGAACGTTAAAATAACCTGTAATCATGCTGTACAATATCTTTCGGTAAATAATGCGGAACTAATCGGGAATGTTGTAGCAACTCAGGATACTTTAACTATTACAACTCCCAAAGCTTTTTATTACGGCGATGAACGGAAAGCGAAATCGGTATCCGGTGTTAAACTGAATGATAAAAAAGTAATTCTAACTGCCGACTCCGGTGTTTACTTCTTTAATGAACATAAAGCAATGTTTGAAACGAATGTAAATTTGTTCGATACCTCTTCAACTTTAACTTCGGATAAATTAACTTATTATAAGGATGAAGGTAAAGCTGTTGCCGTCGGGAATGTAAAGATTATCCAGTCCAAAAATATTATTGTTGCCGACAGCCTAATACATTTTAGAGAATCAAAAATTACTTATGCATTCAATAATGTAAGGGTAAGCAGCACGGATAATAATTCATTTATTTACGGCGATCATCTTGAAGATTATCCCGGCAAGAATTATTCATTAATTGATAAAAATCCTTTATTCATACAAATAGATACTTCTTATATTAAACAAGCCGATACAACATCATTTAAAAACATAAAAGATACATTGGTCGTAATGCAGCTTGATACGCTTGTTATTCGATCAAAGAAGATGGAAGCTTACCGCGATACAATAAATACATTTAAAGCTGAAGATTCGGTTGAAATTGTTCGGGGAGCTTTTGCTTCAAAAAATGATTTTACGGAATATTTCAGGAATAAGGGAATTATTGTTACAAAAAAGATAAACAAGCAAGCTGATCAGCCTATAATTTGGTACGATAATTCTCAGCTAACCGGTGATTCGGTTACAATATTCTTAGTCGAAAATAAAATAACCAAACTTGAAGTTGATAATAATGCTTTTATAATGTCCCGGAATCAAATATATAAAAAACGTTTCGACCAGATGTCAGGGAATAAAATAAAAATATTTTTTAATGATACCGGAATCAGGTTAACGGAAGTTTACGGAGGCGTCCATAGTATTTATTATTTATATGATGATAATACTCCCAACGGCTTAACAAAATCATCATCCGAAACTTCTAAGATTTATTTTGAAAATAAAAAAGTAAGCACTGTAAAGCTGTACGGTACGCCCACAAGTGAATATTACCCTGAAAATAAAGTTAAGGGTGACGAATTGGCATTTACTCTGCCCGGATTTATTATTCATAAAAACAGACCGGTGAAAAAAGAATTATTCTCTATTATATCAAAAAAGAAATTTCCTGAGATTGTCCCGGTAATAAAAGTAAGATCTACTAATATAAATTAAATATTTGTTAGGGATTTATGTAATTTATTTTTTAATTTAATGATGTTTTAAAACAAAATACAAGAAAATTTAATGAGCATAACTACTTTAAGAAGTGAGGACTTAGTAAAAGTTTATAAAAAAAGAACTGTTGTAAACAAGGCTTCAATACAAGTTTCCAAAGGTGAAATAGTAGGACTTTTAGGTCCTAACGGAGCAGGAAAAACAACAACTTTTTATATGATTGTAGGCATGATTAAACCGGACAAAGGAAAAGTATTTTTGGATGAAACGGAGATTACAAAAGTTCCCATGTTTAAGAGAGCAAGAATGGGAATAGGTTATTTGCCGCAGGAGGCTTCCGTATTTAGAAGAATATCTGTTGAGGACAATTTATTAGCTGTTCTTGAAATGATTAAACTTGATGCTAAAGCAAGGAAAGAAAAATGTGAAGAACTGCTTGAGGATTTGAGTATAACAAATATTAGAAAAAGCATGGGATATCAGTTAAGCGGCGGTGAAAGAAGGAGAACTGAAATTGCCAGAGCTTTGGCAACCGATCCTAGTTTTATATTGCTTGATGAACCTTTCGCAGGTGTTGACCCGATTGCAGTTGAGGATATAATGAATATTGTTGCAAACTTAAAAAATAGAGGGATAGGTGTTTTAATTACAGATCATAATGTGCATGAAACTTTAAGTATAGTCGATAAAGCATATATACTAATTAACGGAACAATTTTTAAGCAGGGTAAAGCTCAAGAATTGGCAGAAGATGCCGAAGTAAGGAAATTATATTTGGGAGAAAAATTTAAGCTGGATAGATATACTTGATTTGAATTTAACATTAAACAGAAAAGAAGCGTTTATATATTTGCCAATTTTTCGGGAGAAAAAATGAAAATTTGCCGCATATTTTTTTTAGTTTTCATTTTAACTTTTCTTTTTACATCCGGTATTTTTGCGCAATTAAACAATAAAACCAACCAAGCAGATTATATTATAATTACAGTTTCGCAATTCGACAGCACTCTTCAAAACTTTGTCAAATGGCGAAGCAAAGACAATTTGAAATTAAAAGTTGTTAATGCAAATGAAATATATGCCGAATTCCCGGATACTACCAAACAAAATTCCATCCGGGATTTTATCAGCTATGCACTTGAATACTGGCAGAACCCCAAACCACAATATATACTTTTGGCCGGTGATGCTAAACTTATCCCGGCTATATATGTTCCTTCTCTTTTTGCAAATAATCCTGAATGGGATGAAGATTCGGTAGCAATAGATGAATTGTACTCAATAAATTTATATCAACAGGATACCGAACCGGATGTTGCTTTAGGTAGATTTCCTGTAAATAATATTAATGATTTAAATAATATAATTGATAAAACAATTTATTTTGAAGATTCACTTTCAGCTGAATTTTATAAAAATGATTTTATAATACTAACCGATTTACAGGATTCTACTTTATTTAATAACTCTGCAAATGATTTTATATCTTCTGTTGTAAACGGCAGGTATTCGGTAAAAACAATCTTTGGAGATAGTTATCCGGATATAAATACTGTCCATTCTCAGTTGATTAATTCCTTAAATAAAGGCTGTCTATTTTTAAGTTATTACGGACACGGAGCGCCAAATCTTTGGTCAAGGTATCATATTTTTACTTATAACGATGTTGATTCGCTCAAGGAAAATAATTTCCCGTTTATTTATACTGCAGGAGCTTGTTCGCAAAAGTTTGATTATCCAGGAGACAGTTCAATTGTAGATAAATTGATATCTATTCCTAAAAGCGGTGCAGTTTCTACTATTGCTTCTTCAGGATTAAATTATTTGGATGAAGGCTCAAGTTTTTTACAAGAATTTTATACAATTTTGTTCGGCGATTCCAATAAAAGTGTAGGAGATTCATTCCTTCAAACAAAAGAATATTTTTATTATTCCGGTATGTCTTTTGATAATTCTTATAGACGTTATACTCTGCTTGGAGACCCGGCTTTAAAATTACCGAAGGGAGTAATTTCGGGAATCCAAAATTATATTGCTAAAGTTCCAAACGGATATAAGCTTGAACAAAACTATCCCAATCCGTTTAATCCGACAACCGAAATTCAATTCCATATCTCCGGTGCCGGATTCGTAACAATAAAGGTTTATGACATGCTAGGGAAAGAGGTTGCAACAATAATAAATGAAGAAAAAAATCAAGGGACTTATTCTGTAAAGTTTAATGCTTCCAATCTATCGAGCGGCATTTATTTTTATAGGATGCAGGTCATCTCCGATAACAAAAATGTTTTTCTCTCTTTAACTAAAAAGATGATTGTTCTTAAATAAATTAAGATATTTTCTTAAATTGAATAAGTAGGCTAACAGATTTATAATCATTTATTCTACTTTCAATCGTTTTTTTTATTTTGAACTTTTAATGCGGAAATTCGTTATTTCGATGTCCCAAATAAAAACGGTATCCTAATTTTTTTATTTTAAATATGCCCAATCAAAATTTCAATTTAAAAAATGAATCTAAAGAACTTCTTGATGCGATAAAAAGTCTCGATAAAAAAGTAGTAGTCATATTCCTTTCGGTAGCAATTATTCAGACTATTTCCTGGTATTATACTTCAAGATTATTCTTTAGGCAAAATTTTTTTGATTCTTTAGGTGCTAATCCGAATTATAATTATTATGAGTTTGCTTACTGGTTTTTCTTTGATTTTATAACTCTCTTTGTAATCCCTGCTTCCGTTATAAAATTTATTTTTAAAGAAAAATTAATTGATTATGGAATAACTCTCGGAGATTATCAAACCGGACTAAAATTAGCAGTCTTGTTTCTAGTTATTATGATTCCCATAATCTGGTTTGTATCGTCGGAACCGGTATTTGCTGCAACTTATCCTTTACTAATAAATGCAAGAGATTCATGGAGTGTGTTTTTTCTTTACGAGTCCGGCTTAATTTTTTATTTATTTGCATGGGAATTTATCTGGCGCGGATTTATGCTTTTCGGTTTAAAGGAAAAATTCGGATATTATGCCGTAATTATGCAAATGATACCGTTTGTTATTCTGCACGACGGTAAAGCGCCGATTGAAGTGTTCGGAGCAATAATTGGTGGAATAGCATTAGGTATTTTGGCTTATAGAACAAAATCAATTTACTATTGCGTAATTACCCATGCAGGTATTATGTTTAGTATAGATTTTATTTCTACTCTTCGTTATAGAACAGGTGAATTCGGTACTGGCTTGAATTCAGTTATTCATATTTTAAAACTAATAATTTGAGGATTGAAGATGAGGTTTTCTTTAAATGTAGATCATATAGCAACATTAAGGAATGTCAGGGGAGAAGACCAACCCGACCCGGTTACGGCGGCGTTAATTGCAGAACAAGCCGGTGCAGACGGAATAGTGGTTCACTTAAGAGAAGACAGAAGACATATAAGTGAAAGAGATGTACGTTTACTGCGCGAATTAATTACCACTAAACTTGATCTTGAAATGGCGGCTACAGAAGAAATAATTAAAATAGCTTGCGATGTTGGCCCCGAACTTTCTACAATTGTTCCTGAAAAAAGACAGGAACTTACAACCGAAGGCGGAATAAATGTAATTGATAATATCTCAAATCTGAAATCGGCAATTAAAGATTTACATAATTCCGAAATTTTAGTCTCATTATTTATCGAGCCTAATCTTGATCAAATAGATGCTGCCGCAGAAATCAATTCGGATTTTATTGAAATTCATACGGGATTGTTTGCAAATGCGATTACGGAGGAAGAACAATTTGATGAACTTGAAAAAATAAGGGCTGCTGTTAAACATGCGAAAAAGTTAGGGCTGGGAGTAAATGCCGGGCATGGTTTGAATTATCAGAACATAAAAATATTTAAAGAAGTACCTGATATAGATGAAGTAAGTATAGGGCACGCCGTTATTGCAAGAGCTGTATTTGTAGGCCTAAATGAAGCAATCCGTGAAATGATTAGACTTTTAAATTAATGTTAAGATGAGAATATTTTACATAATAGTTTTTGTTCTGGAATTCAATTTATTTGTTTATCCTCAGTTTAGAAATATTAGAGTAGATAAACCCGGGACTAAAACTGCTGAAGAGGTTTCTATTTCAATCAATACTTTATATCCTCAGCATCTGGCTGCGGGTGCCAATATAAGTCTCTTCTTTAACTCTTCAAACTACGGGCTGAGCTGGTCCCAGAGCAATATGCAATCAACTTATAATGTTTGGGGAGATCCATGTTTACGTTATGACGGTCTTGGTAATTTATATTTTGTCCATTTATCCAATCCTCCGGATAGTATAGGATATTGGATTGACCGTATTGTAGTTCAGAAATCGACAGACAACGGATTAAACTGGAGCGATGGTGTAGGAATTGGATTTAATTCGCCTAAGCAGCAGGATAAAGCGTGGCTCGGTGTTGATATGTCGAGTAAAAAATATAAAGATAATTTATACCTTGCCTGGACGCAGTTTGATAAATACGGCAGTACTTCTCCAAATGACAGCAGTATAATTTTATTCTCAAGATCAACAAACTCGGGTGAATCTTGGTCTAATCCTATAAGAGTTAGCGAAAGAGCCGGCAATTGTCTCGATGGCGATTCAACCGACGAAGGAGCTGTTCCTTGCGTAGGCCCGAATGGAGAGGTTTATTTAAGCTGGGCAGGCCCATTAGGAATTATGTTTGATAAGTCCACAGACGGAGGTGTTACTTTCGGGAAAGATATTTTTGTTACTTCTCAACCGGGAGGGTGGGACTTTAGTGTTTCCGGCATTTCCAGATGCAACGGTCTACCTGCTACGGTTTGCGATACAAGCCATTCTGTTTATAGAGGCAATATTTATGTCCTTTGGTCAGATCAAAGAAACGGAACGGAAAATACCGACATCTTTTTAATAAAATCTACTGATGGAGGAAACACTTGGGGAAAAACCGTAAAAGTAAATAACGATAATTCCGGCAGACAGCAATTTTTCCCTTCTATCGCTATTGATCAAACAACCGGGTTTATTTACGTTGCATTTTATGATAGACGCAATACAATAGGAGATTCCACGGATTTTTATATTGCTAAATCCGTAGACGGCGGGGACAGCTTTCAAAATTATAAAATCAGCGATTCATCCTTTGTTCCCGATTCCAATGTTTTCTTCGGCGACTATACCGATATTGCCGCCTTTAACGGGAAGATCTATCCTATCTGGATGAGACTCGATGCCGATTCTTTAAGTATCCGGACAGCACCTCTTAATGACGGAGATTTGCCGACATATATTAGTGAAAATAATTTTATGGTTAACGACTTTAACCTTCTTCAAAATTATCCCAACCCGTTCAACCCTTCTACCGTAATAAAATTTAATTTACATGAATCCGGTTTTGTATCATTGAAGGTTTATGACGTTTTGGGTAGGGTAACTGCATCACTCGTAAACGGCTATTTAAGAAAAGGTAATCATGAAATACATTTCTCGGCTTTTAAAAACGGGCATGCTTTGGCAAGCGGCTTTTATTTTTATAGATTAATCAGCGGCGGATTTTCTGAAACCAAAAAAATGATATTTTTAAAGTGACAGCTTAAAAATTATCCGGCTCTATATTAACCATATAGCAGCTAATGTCCCGGCAATAATTTTTAATAATAAAAACATTGAAAAAGACATTCAACCAAATAGGTTGAAAAAGAGAAATTCAACCAAATAGGTTGAAAATGTAAAATTCAATCAAATCGGTTGAATTTGATAATTACGTTCCTTAAGTTTCAATTGTATAAAACGCGGCAGTATATATGAAAAAGATAGCATTGATAGGAGATATTGTCTCTTCAAGGGATATTAAAAACAGGGCTCAAATACAAAAAAAATTATTGCGCTTGTTTTCAGGTTTAAATAAGAACAGCAAAACACTTGCTTCCCCGTTCACTATTACAATCGGAGATGAATTCCAGGCTCTCTACAATAAGGCGGATACTGTTTTTACGGATATCTGGAAAATACTCGAAAGCATGTATCCCGAAACGGTAAGATTTTCAATTGGGATAGGGGAGTTGTCAACAAGAATAAATAAAAGTCAGGCTTTGGGAATGGACGGGCCGGCTTTTCATTTTGCAAGAGAAGGACTGAACGAACTAAAGAATACTTCCCTTCTATTTAATATTAAAACCGGTGATGAAAAGGAAATGTTGCTTATTAGAAAAGTGCTTTATCTAATTTCACAGAGCGCAATAAAATGGAAACACACCCGGATCCAAGTATTCAATTTCCTAAACGAAGATAAAACCGTAAAGGAAATATCCAAAAAACTTCATATCACGGATAAAGCAGTATATAAGCATATTAATGCAGGCGCTTTAAATATTATAATTGATATATTAAACCAGGTTATATCGGAAATTAATTCAGGTCTAAAAGTAAAGTGATGCTGGAATTTAGTTATCTGTTGAATATTGTTATGTTAACCCGTTTGTTATACGGGTTAAAGGACCGGCCTGTAACTGCAAAAAAAACGGTGCTTGTAATATGTCTTCAAATAGTTTTATTGTTTCCTTTCAAGCTGTCTCCGGCATTGTTTATCTTATTGATTCTTATCGTTTTGCTGAATATATGTATTTATTATTCGGAAGCAAAAACCAAAAACTTAAATTCGTTCAGGGCGTTGTCGATAATCGCATTCATCATCGTTACAAGTATATTCACTTCACCGGCAGTTAATATAAAATTTAATTATAGCCTTATACCGTTTTTTAACGTTTTAAAAAATTATTCTTCTATCCTTGCCGGTATTAATAAGTCAAACGTACTGGAAATCAGCTTTATTATAACCGGAATATTGCTTGTTCTTAATGAATCCAATTTTGTAATTAGATATTTGTTTTCCTTATTTAATTTTTTACCTATGTTGAAAAAGAAAGAAAACGAAGAAAACGAAGAATTGGATAATATTGAATACAATGCCGGCAGGATAATAGGAATGCTGGAAAGAATTATAATTTTTTTCTTAGTAATAGCCGGCCAGTTTACTGCCATAGGACTGGTAATTGCTGCAAAAGGCTTTACAAGGTTTAAGGAATTGGAGGATAGACAATTTGCCGAGTATGTGCTTGTAGGAACTTTTTTATCCGCAATATTCTCAATTGCTGTTGCAGTTATTATTAAAAGCTGTATTTACCGCGGATAATAATGAACTTAAAACAGAAACTCGATTATCACTATAAAGCTTTCGATAAATCTAAAATCTCACCCGATCCTTTACAATTTCTTCATCTTTTTAATGATGAAGAGGATATTGAGATAATAGGCTTTATAGCTTCGGTTTTTGCTTACGGTAATGTAAGGCAAATTATAAATACACTTGATAAAATTCTTCTAATTACAAATAATCATCCTTACGAATTTGTAATCAATTTTAAAAAGAAGAATTATACCTATAGATTAAGAAAATTAAAGCACAGATTTTATACCGGCAATGATATAATTTTATTTTTTTTATTATTGAATAAAGCCGTTGCCAAACATGATTCGCTTAAAAACCTTTTTCTTAAATTTTATAAAATTGAAGATGTAAATATTAAGAATGCGCTTACAAAATTTTCCGAATATTTTATATCAATTGCTGATGAAAAAGGTAAAGGTAAAATTAGTCGCGGATTTAAATTTATGTTCCCGAACCCGGAATTAGGCAGCGCTTGTAAAAGAATGAATTTATTTCTCAGATGGATGGTTCGAAAAGATGAACTGGATTTCGGGCTTTGGAATGAAATTCCCAAAAATAAATTAATTATGCCTGTGGATACTCATGTTGCAAGGATTTGCAAAAACTTAAAGCTGACAACTTATAAAAATGTTAGCTGGAAAATGGCCGAAGAAATTACTCAAAATTTAAAATATTTTGATCCGGAAGATCCTATAAAATATGATTTTGCCATTTGCCATATAGGAATGAGAAAGTTAATTTTTTAAACTGAAATGTAAAATTTATTTTTACAAGTTAATTTTATTAAGGAGTACAATATGAAAAATATTATTACCTTAGCTTTGTCTGTCTTCTTATTTATTTCATTTAATATCAGTGCCCAGCCAAAAAAGGGTAAAGCAGATTCAACAAAATTGGTAATTTCCAAACCGGTTCAGATTGTAACTCATCATAGTATAAAAATTGACGGCAAGGAAGTTAAATATACTGCAACTACCGGTACTTTTTTATTAAAAAATGATAATGATACTTCAATTGCACTCATTGGTTTTACTGCTTATAAAAAGGACGGTGTAAATAATTATAACAAACGTCCTATTACATTTGCATATAACGGGGGACCCGGCTCCTCGTCGATTTGGCTTCATATGGGGGCACTTGGTCCGAAACGGGTAGTGCTTAACGATCCTTATGCGGTACCGCCTGCACCGTACAAAATGGAAGATAATAAATATTCCATAATTGATGTAAGCGACCTGGTAATGATTGATCCGGTCGGTACCGGATTAAGCAAACCGGTTGGTAAATCAAAAGGAAAAGATTTTTGGGGAGTAAACGAAGATATTAAATCCGTCAGCGAATTTATATATCAATATCTTCTTAAAAATAATAGATTGAATTCACCTAAATTTTTACTCGGAGAAAGCTACGGAACAACCCGCTCTGCCGGAGTTTCAGATTATTTATTCGAAAGGAAGGGAATTTCAATAAACGGGATTATTTTTGTCTCAACTGTTTTTGATTTCCAAACACTTTCTTTTTCCCGGGGAAATGATTTGCCTTATATCCTTTTTCTGCCGACTTATGCTGCCGTTTCCTGGTATCATAAAACACTGCCTTCACAACCGGAAAATTTAAATTCATTTTTAAAAGAAGCAGAAGATTTTTCACAGCATGAATATTCTAATGCTTTATTTAATGGGTCGGCAAATGATAGTGCAGAAATTAGTAAAGTCGCGGATAAGCTTTATCAATTTACAGGTATTTCAAAATCCTATTGGGAAAAAGCAAATTTACGCTTAAACGAACCGCAATATACAGCTGAGCTTCTGCGGGAAAAGGGAGTAACCGTCGGGAGGCTTGATTCGAGATATACAGGTCCTGCCGAAGATTTGATTAGTGAATATTCGGATTATGACCCGCAAAGCAGTTCCATAAGCCCTGCTTTTACAGCGACATTTTTAGAATACTTACATAATGATTTAAAATTTCCAACCAATCAAACATACCATATAAGTGCATATGCTAGAAAAGGTTTTAAATGGAATTGGAATAGGCGGACGAACGGTAGAGTTTCTGCATTTCAGAATGCGGATGTTTCCCCGGATCTTGCCGATGTTATGGCGAAAGATCCTTATTTAAATGTACTTATGCTTAACGGTTATTATGACCTGGCTACTCCATTTTTTGCAACAGAATATACTATGAATCATCTCGGCAATAATATTCCTAATCTTAAAGAAAGAGTTCATATGAAATATTTTAAAGCCGGGCATATGATGTATATAAATAATGAATGTTTACCAGAGTTTAAAGCCTATATTGCAAAGTTTATTTCGGAGATGTCGGCACCCCGAAAAATAAAAAGATAAAATATTGTAAGCTTGTGTTTTTAATTTCATTTTTAATAAATATAAAAGTTGTATTTCTATCAATTTATTCGAATATTTACCTTCAATTTTTCTCTATATATAATTAAGGAGTAATCCAATATGGCAGAAAACAAATCTCCCGCTGAAGATTTCAAACCTTATATCTCTGCAAAAGATTTTATTCCTGAATTTACGTTAAAAGCCGTAATACTCGGTGCAATCTTCGGGGTAATATTCGGTGCATCTTCTGTTTATTTAGGACTTAAAGTAGGGATGACTGTAAGTGCGTCAATACCTATTGCAGTACTTGCTATCTCTGTCTTCAAAAAAATCGGCAATGCTACTATCCTGGAGAATAATATAGTTCAAACAATTGGTTCAGCCGGAGAATCGGTTGCAGCAGGTGTTGTCTTCACAATTCCGGCGCTGCTTTTTCTGCCGGGCGGAATGGCTTATTTTAAATATTTCCAGATTTTTGTTCTAGCATTAGCCGGCGGTATCTTAGGCGTACTTTTTATGATCCCTTTAAGAAGAGCTTTAATTGTAAAAGAGCATGGAGTTTTGCCGTATCCTGAAGGAACTGCTTGTGCCGATGTTTTAGTTGCAGGGGAAAAGGGAGGCAATCTTGCTAAGAAAGTTTATTATGGTTTGGGAATAGCTTTTTTATATAAGCTGTTCATGTCAATTTTCGGCTTTTGGAAAGATGTTCCTACTTATGTGTTTGGAAGACATTCAGCTTTACCAAATGGAACAATTAACGGTGAAATTACTCCTGAATTATTAGGTGTCGGTTATATTATCGGTCCTAAAATTGCCGGTATAATGGTTTCCGGCGGTGTTTTATCATGGATTGTTTTAATTCCTCTTATCACAATATTGGGTGATAAATTAACAGCGGTTTTCCCGCCCGGTACAAAGTTAATTAGCCAAATGTCGCCTGATGAAATTTGGAATAATTATATAAGATACATTGGCGCAGGTGCTGTTACTTTCGGGGGACTTATTACTTTAGTAAAATCAATACCTACAATTATTAGCGCGTTCAGTGATTCATTTAAAGATATTAAAGCAAGCAGGGCTAATAAACAAAATAATGTTACCGACAAAACAGAAAGAACCTCCAAAGATATTCCTTTATCGATAGTACTTGGAGGCAGTTTGGTGCTCGTAATTTTTATGACAATAATTCCAAGCATTCCTACAAACTTTCTTTCCGCTGTAATGATAGTAGTATTCGGTTTCTTTTTCGTTACCGTATCATCTAGAATTGTCGGTTTAATTGGATCTTCATCCAACCCTGTTTCAGGAATGACTATAGCAACTTTAATGGCCACTTCATTAATATTTGTTGGGATCGGCTGGACAGGAAGTTTTTATGAACCGTTAGCACTGGTAGTTGGTTCTATAGTTTGTATAGCAGTTGCAAACGCAGGCTCAACATCTCAGGATTTAAAAACCGGTTTCCTTGTTGGCGCAACTCCTGTCAAGCAGCAAGTCGGATTATTAATCGGTGTTTTGGTTTCGGTTGTTGCAGTCGGCTTTACGCTTTTATTGCTTGAACGAACAGTTGGGGTTGGTCAAATTACTGCGCAGCACCCGGATCCGTTACCCGCTCCTCAAGCAATTTTAATGGCGACTGTTATTAAGGGTTTGCTAAGTCAAAACCTTCCATGGGCACTTGTATTAATTGGGATGGGACTTTCTTTGGTAATGGAGTTATCCGGAGTTTCATCTCTGGCATTTGCGGTTGGTGCATATCTTCCGCTATCTACTACAACAACAATTTATGCCGGCGGAATAATTAAATGGCTAGTGGATAAAAGAAAAAAATCTCAAGAATCGGATATCGGGCCTGGTGCGTTGTTTAGTTCCGGGTTAATTGCCGGCGGTACCATTACAGGAATTTTAGTTGCTATTTTAATCGGCTGGACTGTAGGACATAATGCTTTAGGAAATCCTATTTCATTTATCCAAAGAGTTCATCAAACGGTTTTAAGTATTTTCTCAATCTCAGGAACAGGTACACTTGGTGATGCTATGGGAGGATGGGGAGATATTTTAGGTCTGGTATTCTTCGGTTTGCTTTGTTTGTTGCTTTATAAAGTTGCAATGAGTAAAGAAGACACTCAGAATAATTAATTTTTATTTTATATTAAATTAAATTCATACATATTGTGGAAAATAAAAGTTTAGTGTTAAAAGAACCATCTGCTTTTTATAGGTGGATGGTTCTTCTTTTTGTAAGTATTGCAATGTACGGCAATTATTATATTTATAATATAATTGCTCCCGATGCCGATCTTCTTGTAAAGTTTCTTCATTTTTCTGATTCCGATATCGGTCTGCTTCAGGCTATTTACAGCATTCCCAATGTTTTTATGGTTTTGATCGGTGGAATTATAATCGATAAAATCGGTACTAGGATATCTACATTTGTTTTCACTTTTCTTTGTTTGATTGGTGCAATTTTAACGGCAATAACCGGTAACCTTGCCGTAATGGCTGCCGGAAGGCTTGTCTTCGGTTTGGGAGCTGAATCAATGATTGTTGCGATTACGGTTATACTAGGCAGATGGTTTAAAGGAAAAGAACTTTCTTTTGCCTTTGGGCTTAATATTACCGTTGCGAGATTTGGCACATATTCTGCGATGAATTCACCAACATGGGCAAAAGCTCTTTATACAGGTTGGCAGCCTCCTCTTTTTATCGGAGTGGCAGCAGGTGCTCTTTCACTAATAGCAATCGGGATTTATTGGTGGATTGAAAAGCATACCGAGAAGAAATTTTTGATTGATAAATCGGCAGGCACTGATAAATTTATTTTTAAAGAAATCTTTACATTCGGAAAATCGTATTGGTACGTGGTCCTTCTTTGTGTAACATTTTACTCGGCAACACTTCCGTTTGAAACATTTGCTGTCAAATTTTTTATGGATACCAGGGATATTACGAGGGAATTATCCGGCTTCCTTGTAAGTATTCTCACGCTTGCTGCAATGGTGTTAACACCTCTATTCGGATTATTTTCAGATTTTTTCGGGAAAAGGGCCTTGCTAATGATGATCGGTTCGTTTCTCATTATGCCGGTTTTCCTTATTATGTCTTATACTCATTTGAGTTTATATATACCTATGATTATAATGGGCATTTCATTTGCCCTTATTCCTGCAGTGATGTGGCCTGCAGTTACAATAATTGTTCCTGAAAAAAAGCTTGGTACTGCATACGGACTTATGACAATGATTCAGAATATCGGGCTTGCAGCATTCAATTTAATGATAGGCTGGGCAAACGATGTCTCATCAGCAAGCAGTACAAATCCATCAGGCTATAATTTGGGTATGTGGATTTTTACTTCGCTCGGATTCTTCGGATTAGTGTTTGCTTTACTGCTTAGAAAATCCGAAATGGGACCGAAAGGACATGGTCTTGAACTTAGTATGAAGAAACAAAAAAAACTTGCTTCTGAGTCAGAAAGTTAATTTTTTAAATTTAGCTTTTATTTATAAGTTTTGTAGTGTAATGTAAATCTTAATACTTTTAAATTAGAGGAAATTTTGTCCTATAAATTTTTTCGTATTTTAATTTCTCAAATTATTTTTTAAGTTTAAATAAATTAAATATATAGGGGCCCTGTAATTATAGGGGGAAATCCATTGGAACCAAACTTTATCTTCATATTTTATTTTTCAATTTTCATAAAAGGAAGGGGAAATTAGTATGAAATATGTCCTTTTAATCTCACTTTTATTTTTAGCATCCCAAATTGGAAATGAAAATTACGCTCAAGGTGAGGCGGCAATACCGGTATTAGAATTAAACCCATCACCAAAATTTGATGCAATGGGAATGGTCGGCACTTCTATTCCAAATGATGATCCTTTCGGTTTTTATTATAATCCTGCTCAGCTAGGTTATAATAGTAGAAATAATAATATTTCATTTCAATTTTTCCCTTCAAAAGTAAACTGGTTAGGTTTTAATAATGTAAGTTATAATAATACAGCTTTTAATATAGGCTACAATTTTCAAAAATTATTAAATGGATTGTCGTTAAGCGCAGGTTTCGGATATATTCACTCAAAATCGGACTATGGAACATTTGGTGTAGTTGATAATTATGATGAATTTAATGCATATGGAATTGGTCTTGGGATTGAATATAATTATATACGGTTTAATATTGGGCTAACGTACAAAAAAATAAATTCAAAACTTGGTAGCTATATTGATCAAAATAAAATTTTACATAATACGGAAGCATCACCGTCGGTAATTGATTACGGTTTATTGATTACTGTGCCTGTTGTAAAATTAATTAATCCGAACTATACGATGTTCACTTATTATGATATAAAAGCAATTCCATATTTTAATGTTTCCATTGGTTATGCAAGACTAAATCAAGGAGGGGAAGTACATTATATCGATCCTTCTCAGGCTGATCCGCTTCCAAGGACTGCTAGACTAGGTTATACTTTTTCTACGGGATTTGATATTCACATTAATAATGTTTCTATAAGAATGTTAAGTAACAATATTTCAGTTGATGCCAGTGATATATTAATTAACGTTGATACTAATATTGTATCATCATTTGAATATTCCTATCAAGGCGGAATCGGTAATATTCAATTTGGAAGAAACTTAATTGAATTAAAAAGCAGTAAAAATGTAACTGTGCACAAAGGGCATTGTTTTAGTTTTTTCGATACATTCTCTTATATGATTGGAAGATTTGACGGCGGGGGATCCAATAATAGAAAATCATCCGGAATCGGAATAAGAGCAAAGGGCATACTACAGTTACTAAAAACGACTATTCACACACCGATTTATAATTATATTGCCGACCACTTTGATGTTCAATATTATTCTACCGCATTATTTGAAGGCTCTGGAATTCAAACAGAATTAAAAGGACTGGGATTAACGTTCAGCGGGTTTTTCTTTTAATAAAAAATAGTTAATGCAATCCGGCAATTTCTATAAGATGACATCTTAAATTAAAGATGTCATCTGTTCCCATTTAATTAATTACTATTAAGCTCTTTATTCAAAGCTGCCAAACACTTATCGATGTTCTGTTTATTTGATGTGTAGCCCATTAGACCGATTCTCCATATTTTACCGGCAAGAGTTCCAAGCCCGGCACCTATTTCAATATTATGTTTTGTAAGAAGATTGTTTCTAATTTTCGATTCATCAACTCCATCCGGAACTGTTACTGTAATTAATTCAGGTAAACGATCTTCTTCTTTTACGAATGTATTCAGTCCTAATTTTTTCAAACCATCTATAAATATTTCGCTGTTCTCTTTATGACGTTTCCATGAATTTTCCAATCCTTCTTCATGCAGTAGAAGAAGTGCTTCATAAAGTCCGTATAGAGCATTAATGGGCGCGGTATGATGATAAGATCTTTTTGAACCGCTTCCCCAGTAACTTGTAATAAGATAAATATCCATAAACCAGCTTTGAACTTTTGTCTTTCTGTTTTTAATTATTCCAAGCGCTTTATCATTAAAAGTAACCGGCGATAATCCGGGAGGACACGATAAACATTTCTGGCTTCCCGAATAAACAACATCAATGTCCCACTCATCGACTTTTACCTGAATTCCTCCAAGTGACGTGACTGTATCAGCAATTGCAAGACAATTATATTTGTGAGAAATTTCCGTAAGAGTCTTTATATCCGATCTTGCACCTGTTGATGTTTCTGCATGAACAAAAGCTGTTAATTTTATATCCCGGTTTGATTTTAATGTATCTTCAAATTTTTGCAGATCGACTGCTTCACCCCACGGAATATCTACAACAACCGGCTGTCCTCCGCATCTGGAAATTATTTCTTTCATCCTTCCGCCGAATACTCCGTTTACACATACGGCGACTTTATCACCGGGTTCAATTAAATTAACTAAGCAGGTTTCCATTCCCACGGAACCGGGTCCGGAAATAGGAAATGTTACTTCATTCTTTGTTTGAAATGCATATCTTAATTCGGATTTAATTTCATCCATTAAATTAATGAACCTTGGATCAAGGTGACCGATTGTTGGTTTTGCCATTGCCTCTAAAACACGCGGATGAACATTTGAGGGACCGGGTCCCATTAAAATTCTATCGGGTGCATTAAATGATTTAGATCCCATTGATAAAACTCGCTTTCTTTTATTATAATATTCCGGATTTCTTTAGAATTCTTGTTAAATCTTCAATTTGTATTTGAGTTAATTTACTGAGAGGGGAGCGTGGTTCACCTCCGAAATAACCGGTTAAATCCAAAGCAGCTTTCAAGCCGGCTACACCATATTTGGCAGTTACCGCTTTGTTGGCTTCAAGTATTTTCATCTGAAGGAATTTTGCTTCCGAATGTTTACCTTCCGGAACATAGTTGTAAATTTGTATACATTGATCCGGGGCAATATTTGCAAGAGCAAGAACTCCTCCTTTAGCTCCCATACACAATCCCGGATATAAAACGGATGCCGTCCCTACAAGCGTAATAAAATCTTTAGGAGTAAGATTAATTATTTCGGAAAGTCTTGCGACATTCTCTTCACTGTTTTTTATTCCTATAATATTCGGATGTTCAGCTAATAAAGCTACTGTTTCCGCTTCAATATTTACACCGGTAAATTTTGGTACATTATAAATTAAGAGAGGAATCTTACTATTATCAGCAACTTCGGTAAAATACTTAATGAAAGCATCATGCTTCATCTGACTTTTGTAAAACGAAGGAGTAAGAATTAAGGCTGTGTCTGCGCCGCTTTCTGCTGATTCATTGGTAAGTGAAATTGTTTCTTTTATTGAATCTAATCCTGTCCCGGCAATTAAATGTTTATCTGCCGGAATATTCAATTTAACGGTTTCAATAAGCTTTAACTTTTCATCTTTTGTAAGAAAAGCGCTTTCCCCGTTAGAACCGAAAACAACATATCCGCTTAATTCGGTTTTATTCCATCGAGCAAGATTTTCTTCCAATTTATTATAGGCTACTTCATTGTTTATAAACGGAGTAGCAATAGGAGGCATTATTCCTTTAATCATAATCTCTCGAAATTAAAATGAATTTAAAATTTGGTAGTATCCTAATTTGCTGAAATTATTAGTGAATAAATCGTCCCTCGACTCCGCTCGGGATGATAATTTAAATATTTTGTCATGGTGAGCGAAGTCGAACCATAAATTAGAAAAGCAAATTAGGACACCACTTATTATTTCGATTTTATTTATTGAAATATATTTTTTATTACAAACCCTACATTAGCCGGACGTTCGGCCAGGCGCCGCATATACCAGGGGTACCAGGCGGCTCCGTAACTTATTAAAACTCTAAGTTTGTAACCTTCTTTTGCAAGCTTCAGCTGTTCCGATGCTTTGATTCCATAGAGCATTTGGAATTCAAGCTTTTCTTTAGGAACGTTTAACTTGACGGCAGCTTCCGTAATTTTATTAATCAATTTTATATCGTGTGTTGCAAAAGCTGCCCGTAAATTGTTATCCCTAATTTCATTCAGCAGAATTTCAGCCAGCAGAAAATAATTTTTGTCGACATCGGTTTTATTTTCAAATGCTATTTCGCCCGGCTCGCTGTATGCACCTTTTACAAGTCGGATTGAAGGCTTAATTCTCAATAAACTTTTTAAGTCGGATTCTGTTCTTTTTAAATATGCTTGAAGACAAACTCCCGAATTTTGGTAATTTTCTTTTATACGTTTGTAAAAATCAAGAGTTGTTGAAGTATAGGAACTGCCTTCCATATCAATCCAAATAAAGTTTTGTAATGTCTCGGCTTTTCTTGTTATTGATTTAAAATTCTCTAATGATCTTTCAAAGGAAAGATCAAGACCTATTTGTGTAAGCTTTAACGAGATTTCCGATTTAATTTTATTTTCAGAAATTCTATCAAGAACCTCGAGGTAATGATTGGTAACTTCATCCGCATCTTTCAAATTGGTAATGTTTTCACCCAGACGCGTAAAGACCGTCGGTATATTTTTTTGCTGAAAGTCTTTTGCCGCGGTAATTGTATCAATTAATTCCTCTCCGGGCATAAATTTCTTTACTGCTTTCCTTACAAATTTATAATTCGGAACATGATTAAGAAGCCAGGGATTTTTTGAGCCCCACAAAAGAAGGTTCCTGGAAATACTCATGTGGCTATTTCTCCAAATTATTAGAAGATGTAATTAATTAAGAAGAAATCCTTTTCTAAATAAACGAAGCGGAAGAAATTGAGCTCTAATGTAACAAGCAGAATATAAATATCAATTGTTGAAGATCAACTTATTTATAAATATTCCAAAATTAATTTCTTAGGAATTTATATAGAACTGAATTTAGGTAAATTATTTTTACAATCTTAACTTGAATATCGGAAAAACTTGAACAATATTTGAATGTAGACAAAATAATATTATGGGCGCTTGGCTCAGCTGGTTAGAGCGCCTGCTTCACACGCAGGAGATCGGCGGTTCGAATCCACTAGCGCCCACACAAATTTATAGCCCAATCATTATTTATTTACTATAGAATTTATATTAGTCCAACTTAAATAAAATTATTTTCCGGATTAAGTTTTTAGCTAAGTTTTAAGATTTTCCGGTTCTGTAAATAATAATTTTAATTTCTTAAAAAATTGACAAAACTTTGTACTTAAAAATCATTTTAATATTTTTATTGAAAAAATATAGGAATATATCATGAAAGTATTATTTATAGGCGGTACAGGAAACATCAGCACTTCAGTAAGCAAATTATGTGTTGAGAAAGGGATTGAGATTTACTTATTGAACAGGGGGAAAAGAGGAGTAAACATCCACGGAACTAAATTAATTCAGGGTGATATTTCCAAACCAAATACCGTCTCGGCTGAATTATCAAAGCATAAGTGGGATGCTGTTGTTAACTGGATTGCTTTTACGGAAACTGATATTGAAAGGGATATAGATTTATTTAAAAATAATACAAGACAATATATATTCATAAGTTCAGCTTCTGCATATCAAAAACCTCCGACATTTCCGGTAATTACGGAATCAACTCCGTTGTATAATCCTTATTGGGAATATTCCCGGAATAAAATTGCCTGCGAAGAAAAACTGAACCGGGCTTACCGTGATAATAACTTCCCTGTTACAATCGTTAGGCCTTCGCATACTTACGATACAATGATACCAAGCTCAATAGATGATGCTACCGGATTTACTATTGTTGACAGAATGTTGAAAGGCAAGAAAATTATTGTTCACGGTGATGGTACAACTTTATGGACAATTACACATGCTGAAGATTTTGCTAAAGGTTTTGTGGGACTGTTGGGGCATCAGCAGGCTATCGGGCATGCGTTCCATATTACGTCCGATGAGGTATTAACATGGAATCAAATTTATAAAACAATTGCATATGCTGCCGGCGTTGAAGCAAATATCATTCATATTTCTTCAGATTTTATTTGCCGAGTCGAACCTTCTTTTACAGGGGGCTTATTAGGTGATAAATCCGTTTGTGCGGTTTTCGACAACACCAAAATCAAAACATTTGTCCCGGATTTTAAAGCAGTTATTCCATTTAGTCAGGGTATTAAACGCACGCTTAACTGGTTTGAAGAGGATCCGAAAAGAAAACTAGTTAATGACAATGCTAATAAAAAGATTGATAAAATTATTGAAGCTTATGAAGGGAAATAAAGCTATTGAAAGTATTATCGCCCAATTCTTAACTGGCAAAGTTTATTTCTTTTGTAGAACCATGTATGCGAGATAAAGATTTCTTCCAAGACATTATCCATAGGCAATTATGGTCTGTTTTTGTGATTTTTCTAAACGAGCAATGAATCTATTCTACTATACTTTTAGCGTAAAATACAATTCTAATCTCAGCAGTATATTGAAATAACTAAATTATTCCATAATTTAGAAGTAACATAATTGTATGCGACTTTCTAACTAAATAGTTATACAAACAGGTTCGTGATTAATTTTAAAATTACATGAGTTTGCAATAAAGCAAAATTCATTTGCTTTTTTATGAAGTTTATTTGCTTTCTCGATCATAGATTTATCTTTAACAGTAACGGCAGGGTAAAGAGTAACTTCAGTAAAATGCCCGCTGCCATCAGGAGCTTCAACTAGGACCCCAATAGGATTATCAGAATAATCGACAACAACAACTCCGGCTTCAGCGCATAAGTGTAAATACCAAAGCATGTGACATGATGAAAGCGAAGCAACAAAAAGTTCTTCCGGATTGTATTTTGTTTTATCACCATGGAATATGGGTTCTGAAGAGCAAAGAATTTCAGGTCTATTTTCTGCTGATATTGTATGGCTTCGTTCATAACCTCGGTATTCAGAAGTGCCTTTGCCTGTATTGCCGGTCCATTCAACTTTTACAGTGTATTGATGTTTTTTATCCATCGACTTTCCTAAATCTTCTTAGTAGAAATTAATAGTTTATTCTAAAGAGTTTAAAAAATATGGCTAAATAATCGTCCCTCGACCCTGCCTGCAGGTAGGCAAGTCCGCTCGGGACGACAATTAATATCTATATGTCATGGTGAGCAGAGTCGAACCATGATTTAGATTAGTATATTAGGACACTATTAACTAAGTTTTCTTTATCTCTTAATTACCTTTCAATCAAAAGAATAATTTATTCTTCCGCATGCAGTCCTACTTGGTTTCCTTCTGTATCGATAAATCTTGCAATATATCCGGCCATAATTTTTGTTTTTGGTAAAACAATTTTTCCTCCGGCTTTTTCAATTCTATCTATCACCGGTTGAATCTTTGGATAAGCATTCAAGTAAATTACAGTACCGTTATTTGAAGGTTTGTAATAATTGTTTTTTGTTAAAACACCTGAAACTAATCCTGAAGTTGCGCGAACTATTCCTGGTTCAAACGGGAAAAATGTCATTTCCTCGTTTGTTTCTGATATGGAACGTGTTTCCATTTGAATATCTAAAATTGTTTCATAAAATTTTTTTGCTCTCTGAATATCGATGACAGGTATTTCGAACCATGTGATTGCGTTTGTTCCGGGACCTAATTTTTTAAGCATATTAATTCCTCTGAGTTTTTAATAAAAAATTTATCTTTGTGAATGCGTACTCACTGCAATTCTATTCCATGAATTTATTGTTACGTTTATCATAATTATATCGGCAATAGTTTTGTCGTCAAAGTATTTTTTAAGATTATCGTAAGTTTCTTCAGTTACACCTTTATTCGATATATGAGCCATCTCTTCGGTAAAAGCTAAAATAGCTCTTTCTTCTTCAGTAAACAAAGGAGATTCACGCCAGGCACTTAGGGCATAAATCCTTTTTTCGGTTTCACCGAGAGCCCGGGCATCTTCAGTGTGCATGTCTATACAATAAGCGCATCCGTTTATTTGAGATGCTCTGATCTTTATCATCTCTCTATGAATTGGATTTATTTTTACAGTCCCGATATAGTTTTCTAAAGCCATCATTGCTTTATAACCTTCCGGCGTAACGTCTTTTACATTTATTCTTTTTGTTGACATATTTTCTCCTAATAATAAATAATAGATTTTTATTTTATTTTGTAATGATTCAAATAATCCGGTAAGCTTATATTTTCTTTTAAATCCGGATTTCTCATAGGTTCGTCCGCAATAGTTTTTAACGGAAGAACGCCTGCCCATACATTTAAATCAATATCATCTTTATCATCAACAGCAGGTCCGTTTCTAATCTTTGCTGAAGCTACATCAATTTTTATGGAAAATATCGAAGTCACATTAAGCTCTTTATCATTAGGCTTTCTTATTTCTTCCCACCTTCCCGGGATAATATGATTCATAATTATTTCTAAAGCATTTGTTTTTTCTTCGCGGTCTTTAACCTCTGCCGGTTTTCCAAATAATACTACAGATCTATAATTAACCGAATGATGAAAAGCTGATCTTGCTAAAACAATCCCATCGACAGTTGTTACTGAGAAACAAATTTCACAGCCGTTTTCAAATGATTTCAGCATCCTGCTGTTCTTTGATCCGTGAATAAAAATTGAATCGTCTTTCCTGCCGTATAAAGTCGGAATGATATTAACCTGCCCGTCAATATTAAATCCAATCTGGCAAATAAAAGATTCGTCCAAAATTTTATAAATAGTATCTCTATCGTAGGAACCTCTTATAGGCATACGATTTATTTTAGTTCTCTCGGTAATATTTAATTCTTTCATTTCTATTTCTATTATGCTAATTGATAAATTTTTTCAAAAATAATTATTATCATGCTTCGGCTTTAGCACTTTTAAGAGTTAATTTAGCCGATCGTTTTTTATTTACAATTACAAGACTGCTTACAATTAATATTCCGCCTAATAAAAGCTGCCAGGTAATTTGTTCATGTAAAAATGTAACTCCAAGTA
>CAZHBJ010000021.1:0-3902 GCA_964530445.1 uncultured Ignavibacteriaceae bacterium | reverse complement strand
CCGCCTAATAAAAGCTGCCAGGTAATTTGTTCATGTAAAAATGTAACTCCAAGTATTACTCCTCCAAGAGGGAAGATATAAGTAACCATTGTAGAACGCGTCGGGCCTATTTCATGAATAAGGTAAAATGCCATTAAAAAAGCCAAGCCTGAGCCTATGATTCCAAGAAATAAGAGAGCCGCCCATGTTAATTCAAGTTTGGGTACTTGTATGGAATTTTCGGTTAACAAAGTAGTTGTCCACATAATAATTGAAGCTGTAAACATCGGTATTGTACTTCGCAGAATGCCCGGAATATCCTGCGTGGTTTTTCTGATAAACACAGCGCTGCCGGCGTAAAACAAAGAAGCAAGTATAACTGCAATTTCTCCGAGAATAGTGCTAGATGAAGCGCCGATATTTTTACTTAAAAGTATTATTACACCAAAAAACCCGATAAATAATCCTAAGATCTTCTGCACAGTCATCTTATCGTCTCTTAATAAATAATGAGCCAGGAAGATCGTAAAAAGAGGAACAGTAGCATCCAGTACTGAAGCAAGTGAAGAATCAATTGATTTTTCCCCCCATGAAATTAAAAAAAATGGCGCAGAAAAATTAGTAATACCAAGAATGATAAGTGGCGTCCACGTCTTAAGACTGCGCGGCAATTTTATTCCTGTAATTATTATTACCGTTATTCCGAATAAAAATCCCAGAGTAACCCGGATTGCAACCAGGGCTGAAGGAGTAACCTCACGCAGTGCTAATTTTATCCACATGAATGATGAACTCCAAATTGCGCCGACTAAAATAAATACTATCCAGTGTTTTAATTTCAAGGTCTTATTCCTGTTATAAATAAATCTTAAATATTTTGTTTACTTTATTTGATCCGCATACCAAAATTAAGCTTATAAAGGACTTTGTAAAAGAGCCATTATTAAACAATTTTATAGTACCACTTTCCCAAAGTTTATGCTCAAATATCACTCTATTATGATTTAAAACAAATTCGATTTGATGCCGTTTTGTAGAAAATTGTTATATTATACATACCTAAATTCGGAACCTTCTCAAATAATTATTAGTAACCTTAAAAAATATTGGGTTGAAATTGCCAAAACTAATTGAAGAATTACCTTTAGTTTCTTTGAAGATAAATTATTCCTCGGATGTGCCGTTGTATAAACAATTATACGATACGTTCAGGCAATCAATTTTAGATGGCAGATTTATACCAGGACAAAAACTTCCCGGTACCAGAGCAATTGCTGCTGAATTGAAAATTTCCAGGAATACAGTAACCCTGGCTTTTGAACAATTATTAATTGAAGGCTACATAAAAGGGAAAATCGGTGCGGGCACTTTTGTTAATGAAATTCCCGACAATGTTTTAAACGTTAAAGAAAATGTAAAAAGAAAAAAATCCGGCAGGAAGGTTAAGACAAATTTAATTTCACAATTAGGTTCGCCGGAATTAATTCACAGAAATATTTTGAATGAAGAAATTATTCCATTTCAGAACGGCGTACCTTCATTAGATGAATTCCCTATCAGAACTTGGTTAAAGTTAAATAATCAAACGTCTCAAGTATTATCAAGTTCACATTTGGGATACGGTGATGCTGCAGGTTATAAACCATTAAGGGAAGAAATTGCATCCTACTTAAGAACTTACCGGGCTGTAAACTGCAGCGCTGACCAAATAATTATAGTAAATGGATCGCAGCAGGGACTGGATTTAATTATGCGAGTTTTATTGAAACCCGGTGATTCTGTTTGGCATGAAGATCCGGGCTATTTTGGAGCAAGAGCTTCTATGTTATTTGCTGGTGCTAAAATACTTCCTTCACCTTTAGATAAGGAAGGATTGAATGTCGATTATTCTTCAAAAAAATATCCTTCTCCTAAATTAATTTATACAACTCCCTCACATCAATTCCCGATCGGAATGACGATGAGTATTTCAAGAAGAATCCAGCTTCTTCAGTATGCAAGTAAAAACAACTGTTTGATTATCGAAGATGATTACGACAGTGAATTCAGATATTCCGGTAGCCCGCTTCCGTCTCTTCAGGGCATGGATAAAAATAACTGTGTGCTTTATCTCGGAACTTTCAGTAAAGTTTTATTTCCGGCACTTAGATTGGGATACCTGGTTTTGCCCGATCCTCAAATGCTTGAAGTTTTTGTTGCGGCAAAATCAATGATGGACAGACAAAGCCCTATGTTTGAACAAATGATAACAGCACAGTTTTTAAAGGGAGGATATTTTACTCGCCATATAAGGAAAATGCGTACGTTGTATAAAGAAAGACAGGAGTTCTTAATTTATGAAATGAAAAAAGAACTTGGAGATCTAGTTGATGTAAATAATTCTGATGCGGGGATGCATATAATAGCTTGGCTTAAGGAAAATCTCGACAGTAATTTAATTTCAAAAAAAGCCAGGGAAAATAATTTAATTGCTTATCCGATTTCCGAATATGTTTTGAAATTTAAACAGAAACCTGCCTTACTGTTAGGGTATACTGCATTCGATAAAAAGAAAATAAAAGAAGGTGTACAAAAATTAAAAAAGGTTTTAGCAGAATATTCTTTAAATAAAGAACAGTAATTTATCTGTTGTATGCCCGTAAAAAGTAATTCTAATAAACGAGGTAAAATTCAAAATAAATCGATTGGATGAATATTATTAAATACTCAAAAACTGAATCATTTCAATATCCGAAGCTTTCTATAAATATTGAACAAAAGTCTTTAATAATTTTTTTAGATTGTACTTTTCTTAGCGTAAGAGAAGCACCAAAAGAAACATACGCTTAAAAAGAATTGCTAAAATTTCATTTCGTATCGCTAAGAGAAAATAACTCAGTCGTCCGGCAACTGCCGGGCTCCTTTAAACAGATTTTCTCTTTTAACGCTAGACTTCATGAAATTTTTATAGGCAATTCTGTTAAAGCGCGTAACTAACCTATTTTGGAATGATATGATCTATTAAGGAAATAAGAATAATGAATTTAAAAGATGTTGCTAAATTAAGACTGAAGAATCAAAAAATAATAAATACAAACTTAAATTCTCCAAAAAAAATTGTTAGCTGGATGGGTGCAATGCAGGCACAGGATTACAATATGGTTAAATGGGCTGTAGGAATTCGCTCAAATAATTTAACCGATCAATTAGTTGAATCTGCAATTTCCAAAGGCGAAATTATACGTACGCACTTATTAAGACCCACTTGGCACCTTGTATCTTCGGATGATGTTTATTGGATGTTGGAATTAACCGCACCTCGAATTAAATCATCAATGAGGTCACGCCGTAAAGAACTTGGTCTTACCGAAGAGGTTGTAAAAAAGTGCGAGAAATTAATTAAGAAAACGATATTAAGCAACGGTCATTCTACAAGAGAAGAATTAATTTCAGTACTTGAAAAATCAAAAATTTCTACAAAGGAAAATCGAGCATCGCATATTTTTTTAATTGCTGAATTAGACAGACTAATTTGCAGCGGGGAAATTAAAAATAAAAAACAAACTTATGCTTTATTAGAAGAACGAGTTTCGAAAACAAATCCTTTTCAGAAAGAAGTAGCATTGGAGAAACTTGCGCTTAATTATTTTAAAAGTCATGGCCCTGCTACACTACAAGATTTTGCGTGGTGGTCGGGATTATCTGCTGCAGATTCCAGATCAGCTTTGGAAATGATAAAGCCGGATTTGTTTTCTGAAACAATCGAGAAACAAGAATTTTGGTTTACAAATTCAAACAGTGCTGCAAAATCCGGTACATGCTCTATCCATTTGTTACCGGCGTTTGATGAATTTATTATTTCATATACCGATAGAACAGCGGCATTGAGTTCGGATTATCAGAAAAAAGCGATAGTAAGAAACGGCATGTTTATGCCGGTTATT